>NZ_RZPH01001383.1:0-1192 GCF_004022825.1 Mesorhizobium sp. M7A.F.Ca.CA.004.04.2.1 | reverse complement strand
AAGTGCTCGAACTGCTGCGCGGCCTCAAGGGTCTCAACATCGTCGGCGGCGACGTCGTCGAGGTGGCGCCGCAATATGACGCGACCACCAACACGGCGCACGCCGCCGCACAGGTGCTGTTCGAGATATTGAGCCTGATGGTGTTCAGCCCGGCTGTCACCGGCAAGGGATCCTGACCTCTACCAATCCGAACGAAGGCGGCCGCCGCGCTGGAGCCGGCGGCCGTATCCAACAAACAAGCGTCCAGACAGGGGAATAACAATGACAATCCGCAAGACATTTGCCTCCATCGCCGCCGTGCTGATGCTTGGCACCGCCGGTTTCGGCTTCGCCACACAAGCCGCAAGCGCCGATGCGCTGGCGGACATCACCAAGGCCGGCACCATCAATGTCGGCGTCTTCGCCGATTTCCCGCCCTTCTCCTCGGCCAGCGCCGACATGAGCCTCAAGGGCTATGACATGGATGTCGCGCAATACATTGCCGATACGCTCAAGGTGAAGCTCAACCCCATCGCCGTCACCGGCCAGAACCGCATCCCGTATCTGAACGACAAGCGCGTCGACATCCTGATGAGCGTCGGCTACTCGAAGGAACGCGAACAGGTCATCGACTTCGCCGCCGCGTACGCGCCCTACTACATCGCCGTGATCGGTCCGGCGGCTCTGACGGTCAAGGGCAAGGAAGACCTCGCCGACAAGTCGATCGCCGTCAATCGTGGCACGCTGGAAGATACCTCGCTCACCGAGGCAGCACCGGCGTCGGCCGACATCAAGCGCTTCGACAACTACAATTCGGTGATCCAGGCCTTCATCTCCGGCCAGACGCAGCTGATGGTCGTCGGCAACGATGTCGGCGCGCAGGTGCTGGCCAAGCAGGACGCACTGAAGCCGGAGCAGAAGTTCCAGCTTCTGACCTCGCCCTCGCATATCGGCCTCAACAAGAATGAGGACGGCCTGAAGAAGGCGGTCAACGATGCCATCGCCAAGATGCTGGCCGACGGCAAGCTGGATGAAAGCTCGAAAACCTGGCTGAAGACGCCGCTCAATCCCGAAAACCTCAAGGATTGAGTTTCCGTGGCCTTTGCCTGGCTCCCGGGTGCTCTGGGCGACATCGCGCACGGCGCGGCCACGACGATCCTGCTGATCGCCGTGACCACGCTGGCCGGAACGCTGCTCAGCATCCTGGGTGCCG
>NZ_RZPH01001382.1:0-1192 GCF_004022825.1 Mesorhizobium sp. M7A.F.Ca.CA.004.04.2.1 | reverse complement strand
CAGCCACACCAGAGTCCTTCAGGCGACCGATGTCGTTTTTGGCACCTTTTCAGGCGATCAAGCCGTGGGACGAGATTACCGAAGCAACAGCACCCTTGTCGATTTTCAGCGTTGGTTTGAAGGGGACGTAGGGGATTTCGCCAATTTCGGAGAAAATGGCTTTGACGACGGAACAATACACAATTTTTTTGGGCGGCCGGGCGCAATGGTTTTTGCTGGACAACCGGTCGAGATCTTGGTCGGCTGCAGGGTCTTGATGGACTGCTATCTCAACGATGTCAGCATCAGGGCGTGGGAAGGCGCCCGGCGGAGGCTGAATTTTCTGGGCGTCCGAGTGGTTTAAATGCCAGCGGTTTTGCAGCTTGCGCGACGATCGTCATCGCTGCGGCAAGAAGCCTGCCCTCCGCCGGCTTAGGTGTCTCGACCGCCAAACTGCTCGTCGGTGACCCCCTCCAGCCAATCGACATGGACATCGTCGAGCGCCTCCTGCATCGCGATATGCGTCATCGCCGATTTGGGCGCCGCGCCATGCCAGTGTTTTTCGCCAGGCGCGAACGAGATGACGTCGCCGGCCCTGATCTCCTGGATCGGGCCGCCCCACGTCTGGGCAAGCCCGGCGCCCTCCGTCACGTACAGCGTCTGGCCAAGCGGATGCGTATGCCAGTGGGTGCGCGCGCCCGGCTCGAAGCTGACCAGCGTGGCCCGCAGCCGCGCCGGCGCCTCTTTCTCGATGATCGGCGTCTGCAGCACCCGGCCGGCGAAGTATTTTTCCGGCGCGATGACGGTCGGCACGCTGCCGCAGGCAATGATCTTCATGGGTCGATGGTCCTTCAAGCAGCGGGCGACGGGTCGCCTGTTTTCAGTTTCGGCCGATATCGGTCGACGTGCAACAGCTTCCCGCTGCCAGCCCCAGCATATGATCCGCACGGTCCACTGCCGAGCAAAGGGTTTCTATTTTTCTTGCCCTGCCGGCAAACAAGTGGGACGATGGCTTTGGGCAGGTGGCACTTGAAAAGAACCCCGCCCGCGACGGTCGAACAGGCCGGCCGCCGCTCAGGACCGATTGACCAAGCCTGAACCATACATGCCAGTCGGTCCTACGGGAAACGCCTGAGTGGAGGTCAGTCATGGGTACTCGCGCCGGAGGACGACGCACGGGACCGAAATGCATTGCCATAGTCGGTCCCTTCGC
>NZ_RZPH01001381.1:0-1193 GCF_004022825.1 Mesorhizobium sp. M7A.F.Ca.CA.004.04.2.1 | reverse complement strand
GGATTCGATCGATTGCATGGGTTCGCTCCCAGAAAATTCAGGCGGCTTCGGAAGCCGATGCCGCAATGATCACGGCGGATGTGGTCAGGTCGTTGCCGGTGAGTTCGCGCACGATCTGTCCGCGCGAAAACACCAAGGCGCGGTGGCAGATATGGGCGATCTCCTCGAAATCGGTCGACACCACGACCACAGCGAGGCCGGCTTCAAGTGCGCGGCCGATCAGCCGGTAGATCTCGGCCTTGGCGCCGACATCGACGCCGGCAGTGGGGTCCTCGGCGATCAGCAATGTGCGGCCGGTGTGGAGCCAGCGCCCGACGACCACCTTTTGCTGGTTTCCGCCCGAAAGCGCTTCGATGGGCAGGTTCGGATCGTTGGGGCGCAGCCCGACCGAGCCGCCGATCACTTGCGCCAGCGCAGCCTCCTTGTGAGGCGCCAGGAATGAGAACAGGCCGCGCTTGCCGGCACCGGGATTGAGAAAACTGTTCTCGCGGATCGACAAGGAGGCCGCGATGGATTCCTCCGTCCGGTCGCGGGCGATTAGGCCGACGCCGGCCGCCATCGCCGCGATCGGGCTCGATAGATCGGGCATAGCGCCATTGATCGTCACCGAACCGGAAAAGGCCTGGCAGCCGAACAGCGTGCGGCCGACCAATTCCTGTCCGGCGCCGCGCAATCCGACCAGACCGAGCAGCTCTCCCTTGCGCACGTCGAACGACACCGGACCGGCGCCGGCGCAGACCAGGTCGCGAACAGCGCACACCGTCTCGCCGGCCTGCGTCTCAGCCTTGCTGAAAACCTGGCTTACCGGACGGCCGACGATCATCTCGACCAGCTCGTCCGGCTTGGTCTCGGCGACCTTCTTCTGGCCAACCAGCCTGCCGTCGCGCAGCACGGCAACGCGGTCGGCGATGCGGAAAATCTCGTCGAGGCGATGCGAGACATAGATCATGCCGACACCGCGCTGCTTGAGCGGGCGGATGGCGTCGAACAGGCGATCGACCTCGTCGGCCGGGAGACTGGCGGTCGGCTCATCGAGCACCAGAACATCGGCCTCGGTGGCCAGAGCGCGGGCGATGGCGACCAGCGATTTTTCGGTACGCGTTAGATCCTGGACGCGCGTCGTCGGATCGAAATCGCAGCCGACAAGCTTCAGCGCCTCGTGCGCCCGCTTTTCGGTGGAGCGCCAGTCGATG
>NZ_RZPH01000137.1:0-9040 GCF_004022825.1 Mesorhizobium sp. M7A.F.Ca.CA.004.04.2.1 | reverse complement strand
ATCTTGCGCACCGGCGTCGACAGTTCGACCGGCACGCCGGCGCCGAAACGCGCCACCAGCGCGCCAAGGCCCTCCTTGCTGAAGTAGTTCGGGTCGAGATCGGCCGCGGCCTGGAAGTCCAGGATCGAGATTTCGTCCTCGTCGGCACCGAAATCCATCGGCCCGGCGAAGGTGGCGGCGGCGCGCGGCGCATGGCCTTTTGCCAAAAGCGCCGAAAGACGATCGTCATCTCCGTCCTTCACTTCATGCCTGGCCAGCAGTTCGAACAGCTTTGCGTCGGCGGCCTTCATGTCGGCTTCTTCCGCTTCGCTCGCCTTGCGCTCGCGGTAGTAGAGATGATCAACGTTCATGTCGTGATGATGCAACGTCCAGCCTGCCGCCTGGGCTTCGGGAAAATAGGGATTGCGGTCGGCGGCATGCAGCCAGGCGCAGCCGATGTCGAAAGGCACGCCGAAATGCTGGTCGCTGGTCCAGGCTCGCCCGCCGATTCGGTCCATCGCTTCGAGCAGCGTGAAGGAAAGCCCCGCGGCCTGCAGGGTCCTGGCGGCGGCAAGACCCGCCGAGCCGGCACCGATGATGACGACATCAACGTCTTGCATGCAGCCCCCTTGCCACAATAATCACTTGATCCTAGGCAAATTCCACGGCATTCGCCAGCATTGCAGCGGTGACAGTGACAAGTGCGCGTTTCGCTGGCAAGTTCGCAATTGGGACGTGATTCAGGCAACCAGGAGATCAACATGGCAATTCTTGCCAAGGGAAAGATGTTTGCAGCGGCCGTGGTGGCGGTGCTTGCGCTGGCGACGGGCGCACAGGCAGCGGCCAGCTGCGGCAAGACCGGCGCCGGCTTCGAGGCCTGGAAGCAGGATTTTGCCGCGCAGGCCAGGTCGGAAGGTGTAGGCGCCAAGGGGCTGGCCGCTCTGGCCGGGGCGAACTACGCGACCAAGACGATCTCCGTCGACCGCGGCATTCACAAGGCTTTCAGCGGCTCGGTGGACGATTTCATGCGGCGGCGCGGCGGCGCGGCGATTATTTCCAAGGGCCGGTCGCTGAAAAAGTCGAATGCGGCGCTGTTCGCCAAGATCGAAGCGAATTACGGCGTGTCGCCGGGCGTGTTGCTCGCCATCTGGGGTATGGAAACCGGCTTCGGTTCGGCCATGGGCAACCAGAACACCGTCTCTGCCATTTTGACGCTTGCCTATGATTGCCGCCGCCCGGGGTTCTTCTACCCGCATGCCATCGCAGCCCTGAAGCTGGTTGATCGCGGGGCGTTGTCAGCCTCGTCGGTCGGCGCCGCGCATGGCGAGATCGGACACACGCAGTTCCTGCCAGGAAACGTCCTGAAATATGGCGTCGGCGGCGGAAACCTGCGCGACAAGGGCACGGCGCTGGCTTCCACCGCCAACTTCCTCAAGGGCCATGGCTGGCGGGCGGGCGCGAGCGCGAGTGCGAATATGGGCGCGATTGCCGGCTGGAATTCCGCGAGCGTCTATCAGCAGGCCATCGCCCGCATCGCCACGGCGATCGACGGCGATTGACGGACCATGCACCGGGCAGAAGGGCCCCGGCCATTTCTGACTTGATCGAAAACCCGGCGCGAATGCCGGGTTTTTATTTGATTTCGAGCGTGTAGGAGCAGCCGGCCAGGGTCTTGCCGGGGTGGGACTCGACGGTCGAGACGTTAAGCTTGACGTCCGTGGAGAAGGTCAATCCTTCCGACTCTTCGGTGCTGTGGACAACGACCTTCTCGCCAAGGAATTTTTGCGGCGTGGAAAAAACGGCCATGACGTTGAGTTCTTCGGCAAGCTCCGGCGCGGCAACGCCGTCGAGCACGGCCATCGGCCCCGCAGCGGTAAACACGATCGATCCTGTCTCGCGGTTGAACACGCGGATTTTGGCCGGCAGTTCGTATTGGCTGAGAAACGGATTGCCCGAGGCAACCTCCTTCCAGCCAAGCGTTTCAACGGCGCCCGGTGCGCTGGACAGCCACAGGGCAAAGTCGTTGTAGGTCGGAACGTCCGCCCTGCACTCGATCAGCGCCGGAAGGTCGAGAGAGGCGGGGTCGAACTCCTGGCCCGCCGCCGGCGTCGCCAGAACAACCAGGGGCGCCAGGCAGCGACCGAAACCGCGCATCCGCCCTACTTGGCGCGGTTGCGCGCGGCCAGCGTCCTCAGCCGCAGCGCATTGAGACGGATGAAGCCGGCGGCGTCCTTCTGGTCGTAGGCGCCGCGGTCGTCCTCGAAGGTGACCAGCGCATCCGAATAGAGCGTCTTCTTCGACTTGCGGCCGGTGACCATGACGTTGCCCTTGTAGAGCTTGAGGCGCACCGTGCCCTCGACCTCTTCCTGGCTCTTGTCGATCATCGCCTGCAGCATCAGCCGTTCGGGCGCGAACCAGAAGCCGTTGTAGATCAGCTCAGCGTAACGCGGCATGAACTCGTCCTTGAGATGGGCGGCCCCACGGTCGAGCGTGATCGATTCGATGGCGCGGTGGGCGGCAATCAGGATCGTGCCGCCTGGTGTTTCGTAGACGCCACGCGATTTCATGCCGACGAAGCGGTTCTCGACCAGGTCGAGCCGGCCGATGCCATTGTCGCGGCCAAGATCGTTGAGTGCCGCCAGCATGGTCGCCGGCGACAGCTTCTTGCCGTTCAGCGCGATCGGATCGCCCTTCAGGAACTCGATCTCGATCTCGGTGACGGTATCAGGTGCGTCCATCGGCGAAACGGTGCGCTGGTGGACGAATTCGGGCGGCTCCACCCACGGGTCTTCCAGCACCTTGCCCTCGGAGGACGAATGCAAAAGGTTGGCGTCGACCGAGAACGGTGCGTCGCCCTTCTTGTCCTTCGGCACCGGGATCTGGTGCTGCTCGGCGAAATTCATCAGGTCGGTGCGCGACTTGAATGACCAGTCGCGCCACGGCGCGATGACCTTGATGTCGGGGTTCAATGCGTAAGCCGAAAGCTCGAAGCGCACCTGATCGTTGCCCTTGCCGGTGGCGCCATGCGCGATCGCGTCGGCGCCGGTTTCCCGCGCTATATCGACCAGATGCTTGGAGATCAGCGGCCGCGCGATCGAGGTGCCAAGCAGATAGGTGCCTTCATAGACGGTGTTGGCGCGGAACATCGGGAAGACGAAGTCGGACACGAATTCCTCGCGCACGTCGACGACGCGGATGTCCTTGATGCCCATCATCTCGGCCTTGCGACGGGCCGGCTCGAGTTCGCCGCCCTGGCCGAGATCGGCGGTGAAAGTCACGACTTCGGCGCCGAGTTCAGTCTGCAGCCATTTCAGGATGATGGATGTGTCGAGACCGCCTGAATAGGCAAGCACGACTTTTTTGACGTCTTTGGCCTTGGACATTTCTACTCCGTCGATGGCGGACGCCCCAGCCTGGGCGTCACGGATTGTCGCAGCGCCTTTTAGCAGGAACGGCAGAGCGAGCAAGCACGCGTGCATGCACGGCTTCTGGTCCAGCGCATGGCCGGGGGCGGCCGGCAGCGAAAACAATCTGCTGCAATCAAAGGCTGCATTTGCTGGAGGGACTTAATCAAGTTTTCACGCCGTGCCGCTAACACTTACGACAAAGCCGCCTTGACCACGTTCCGGGCGGCTTCTTGCCTGCTTTGTCGTGGGTGTCCTCGGACTCGGGCCGTTCTTGATGCGCGTTATATCATGCATCGCCATGGAGCATAATCTGTGGCTTGTCCTGCTGGCGGCGCTGATGTGCGTCACCGGCTGCTGGGTGACGATCGGCCTCTTCGACCGTTCGAGGAAAACCGCCGGCGTGCAGATGAAGGGCTGGCTGTTCCTGACCGCGGTCGCCGCCGGCTCGTCGATCTGGTGCACCCATTTCATCGCCATGCTGGCCTACCAGCCCGGCGCGCCGATCACCTTCGATCCGGTCCTGACCATGGCATCCCTGGTCATCGCCATCATCGGCACCGGGCTGGGCTTCACCCTCGCATCCGGCAAGAGCCGGCGCCTGGCTCCGGAATGGGGCGGCATCGTCGTCGGCCTGGCGATTTCGTCCATGCACTACACCGGCATGATGGCTTATCATGTTGCCGGCATCGTCGAATGGGACGGCTCCTATGTCGTGGCCTCACTGGTCATCTCGGCCGTGTTCTCCGCCTTGGCCGTCGGCCATGCCGTGCGCCGGCCATACCGCTGGTCGCATTATCTCGCCATCGGGCTGCTGGTGCTGGCGATCGTCGGCCTGCATTTCACGGCTATGGCCGCGGTGGCGGTGACGCCGCTGTCCTTCATCAGCACAGGCACCAATCCCGATATTCTGGTGGCAATGGCGGTCGCCGTCGCCGTGGTGGGCCTGATCGTCGCGGCCACCGGCTTCGCCAGCTATCTGATCGATGAGCGTGGCCGTCTGGAGAGTTTCGAGCGGCTTCAGCATCTCGCCCTCAACGACGCCCTTACCGGCCTTCCCAACCGGGTCTCCTTCAACGACCGCCTCGACCATGAGATCGACCGGGCACGCGAGGGCGAGGACACAATGACGGCGGTCATCGTCATCGATCTCGACCGCTTCAAGGAGATCAACGACCTCAGGGGGCATGCGGCCGGCGACCAGGCGCTCAAGATCGTCGCCCGCAGGCTGGCGAAACTCACCGGCGAGGGCGAGTTCGTCGCCCGGCTCGGCGGTGACGAGTTCGCCGCGATCAAGCGCTTCAAGGATCAGAAGGACCTTCTCGGGCTGGTCTCGCGGCTGGAGAAATCCCTGTTCGAACCGTTGCGGCTCGACGATTTCGAGATCGCCGCGGGCGCCAGCATCGGCGTCGCCGTCTATCCGCGCGACGGGGCCGACCGCGAGCGGCTGGTCAGCAACGCCGATCTTGCCATGTACCGGGCGAAGAACGACGTCACGCGAGCCGTCTGCTTCTACGAATCCGCCATGGACGAGACGGCGCGGGCGCGCCGCGCCTTGGCCACCGACCTTCGCCAGGCGATCGACCGCGGCGAGCTTTCGCTGCACTATCAGGTGCAGACCTCGGTCCCGACCGGCGCCACCTGCGGCTACGAGGCGCTGCTGCGCTGGACCCATCCCGTGCACGGCATGATTCCGCCCGCTGAATTCATCCCGATTGCCGAAGAGAACGGCTCGATCATGGCGATCGGCGAATGGGTGCTGCGGACCGCGTGCCGCCAGGCGGCCTCGTGGGGCAATGGCCACAAGATCGCGGTCAATCTGTCACCGGTACAGTTCGCCCATGCCGATCTCGCCAAGCTCATCCATCAAATCCTGATCGAGACCGGGCTGTCGCCGAAACGGTTGGAGCTGGAGCTCACCGAATCGACGATCGTCGCCGACAAGGTGCGCACGCTGCATGTCCTGCGCCAGATCAAGGCGCTGGGGGTGACGATCGCGATCGACGATTTCGGCACCGGCTATTCATCGCTCGATACGCTGCGCTCGTTTCCCTTCGACAAGATCAAACTCGACCGCTCGTTCATGGCTGACGTCGAGCGAAGCCCGCAGGCCAAGGCCATCATCCGGGCGGTGCTGACGCTGGGCCGCAGCCTCGACATTCCGGTGCTTGCCGAAGGCGTCGAGACGCATGTCCAGCTCACCATCCTGCAGGTCGAAGGCTGCAACGAGGCGCAAGGCTATTTCCTCGGCCGGCCCAAGCCGATCGACCAGATCACCGGGGACGCCGATGTTAGCAACGATCAACTCGTCGCGGAGGAGCCGGCGAGGATGCGGCTGAGCAGGCAGGCATAGGACGCCGCGGCCGGCCGTCCAGCGAATGCCTTGCGGACGCCTGCTGGATCGACATCGGGTGGCTGCTGTGTCTGGCATCGTCATGGCGCATCCTGTATAGGCCTCCCAATTCCCTGGGGCCGCTCATGTCGTTCATTCCAGACACCGCCACGCTGATCCAGTTCGCCATTGCCACGGTCATCCTGGCGATCACGCCGGGTCCGGACATGACGCTGTTCGTCTCGCGCACGCTCAACCAGGGCCGTGCCACCGGCTTTGCCTCGATGGCCGGCGCGCTGTGCGGCACGCTGATCCACACCACGCTGGTGGTTGTCGGTGTCTCGGCACTGATCGTCGCCTCGCCGATGGCTTTCTTCGTGCTGAAGATCTTCGGCGCGGGCTATCTCGTCTTCCTGGCCTGGCAGGCGATCACCAGGGGCTCGGCCTTTTCGCCGGAGAAGAAGACCGGCCCCGAGATTTCGCTGTTGCGCAGCTGGGCGGCGGGACTCGGCGTCAATCTGCTCAACCCGAAGATCATCCTGTTCTTCATGACCTTCCTGCCGCAGTTCGTCTCCGCGCATGATCCGAACGCCCCGGGAAAGCTGTTTTTCCTCGGACTCATGTTCATCGTGTTGTCGGTCCCGGTGACCGTGCCGATGGTGCTGGCGGCGGAAAAGTTCTCGGCGGCGATGAAGGCCAGCCCGCGCGTCACGCGGGTGGTCGACTATCTCTTTGCCGGCGTGTTCTCCGCCTTCGCGCTCAAGATCCTGACGGCCCAGGCGAAATAGCGGCCGTCATCCTGCTCGACCACCATCGCCGGATTCTGGTTCGCCTTGCCACCAGCTTCCGGCCCAGCGCCCGGCGCTGAGCCAGTAGAAGATGCCGCCGACCATGCCGCCGCCGATCACCGCCATGATGGCGCTGGTGTCCCTGACCGTGAAGGCGGTGTCACCGCTGTGGTCGGCAAGCCCGAGAAAACCGCCGGCAACCGCCGCGCCCGCCAAGGCATAGTACAGCCAGTCTCGCCGGCCGAGGATCTCGGCAAGCAGGATGACTATGCAAGCCGGCATCAGGGCGAAATAGGCGACGAACAGGGCGACGAAGGGAATCGAGAAATACAGGGAAGCCGTCACCGCCGGTTGCGCTTGCTCCGGTGCGTAGCCGAGAGAGGCCAGGAACAGGATGTTGAGGAAGGCGCTCGCCGCCAGCGAGGCGATGGCATAGCCGAACAGGATGACGGTGAAACGGATGAGGTAGCCGACGAGACGGGTCATCCCAGATCTCGGCCCAAATCCCGGCGCATGCCCGACTTGCGTCCGGCCAGAAGCCAGTAGACCGAACCGGCGGCAATGCCGGCGGTGGCCAGGAAACCGAGAAAGCCCGGATTGAAGATAAAACTGCCGGCCGAGCGCGGCATGGACACGCCAAAGGCGATGGACGTGATCGCACCCGTGGCGGCAAAGTAGAACCATCCCCGAAGCGAAAACCATTCAGCGACAAAGAGCGCCGGGCCGACGATTAGCAGCGCGGCGATCGTCACGGTCAACACCGCGAGCGGGAAGGAACCCAGCCAGTCGAAAGCGAAAATGATGGACCAGTTGCCATCTTCCAAACCTTCCAGAAGAGCGATCAGCAGCACCGGGACCAGGATCGAGGTCAGCACGGCGGCGATATAGCCGACCGCCATCACGGCGAGGCGCTTCAGCCAGGCGACGGGGCGGCTCACGCCTCGCCGTGCCCCGCTATCATCATCGCTTCCAGCGCCAGCCGGTCGACCTTGCGCATGCGCTCGGAGTCGGACTTGAGCTGGCCGCAGGCGGCGAGGATGTCGCGGCCGCGTGGCGTGCGGATCGGCGAGGCATAGCCGGCGTTGTTGATGTAGTCGGCGAATTTCTCGATCGTCTCCCAGTCCGAGCACTGGTAGTTGGTGCCAGGCCACGGGTTGAACGGGATCAAATTGATCTTGGCCGGAATGCCCTTGAGCAGCTTGATCAGCCCCTTGGCGTCCTCGATGGAATCGTTGACATCCTTCAGCATCACATATTCGAAGGTGATGCGCTTGGCGTTCGACAGGCCGGGATAGGCGCGGCAGGCGGCGATCAGCTCCTTCAGCGGATACTTCTTGTTGATCGGCACAAGCAGGTCGCGCAGATCGTCATTGGTGGCATGCAGCGAGATCGCCAGCATGACGCCGATCTCCTCGCCGGTGCGGAAGATTTCCGGCACGACGCCGGAGGTCGACAGCGTGATGCGGCGCTTCGACAAGGAAAGGCCGTCACCGTCGGAAGCGATCAGCAGCGCCTTCTTGACCGCTTCGAAATTGTAAAGCGGTTCGCCCATTCCCATCATGACGATGTTGGACACTTTGCGGCCCTCGGCCGGCACGATGGCGCCGTCGGGCGTGTCGCGGTCGGGAAAATCGCCGAGCCGGTCGCGGGCGGTGAGCAGCTGGGCGAGGATCTCCTCAGCCGTCAGATTGCGCACCAGCTTCTGCGTGCCGGTGTGGCAAAACGAGCAGGTCAGCGTGCAGCCCACCTGCGAGGAGATGCACAGCGTGCCGCGACCCTCTTCGGGAATGTAGACAGTCTCGATCTCGACCGGCCGGCCGGCGCCGCGCGGCGGAAAGCGGAACAGCCATTTGCGCGTGCCGTCGGCGGAAATCTGCTCCTCGACGATCTCGGGCCTGGCGACGGTGAAGTGCTTGTCCAGTTCGGCGCGCAGATCCTTGGAAATGTTGAACATGCCGGCGAAATCGGAGACGCCGCGCACATACATCCAGTGCCACAGCTGCTGGGCGCGCATTTTCGCCTGGCGCTCGGGCACAGTGCCTGATGCAACCAGAGCCTCGGCGAGCTCGACCCGCGTCAGGCCGATCAGCGACGGCTTTTCGGGCTGTGCCGCGCGGGCGCGCAACGCGTCGCGGGCGCCGTCAGTGGTGAGATCGAATGAAAGGGTCATGGTTGCACTGATATAAGCGGTTTGCGGCCGATTTCACGCATCGTGCCGGAAAGGAAGCGCGGCGCATAGCACAGGTTGAGGGCAGAGTCATGGGTTGTGCCGGTTTAACCTCTGGCCTGCACGTGTTAGGGCTCGATACTCCCCGCTCGAGGACAGACATGGCCGGCACATCGCGAAGATATCCCATGCTGCGGCGTTCGCGCGCGATGTGGGGCTCACGGCGGGTGTGGCAGCCGCGCCTGGTGTTCTGGGCCGGGGCGCTTGGCATCGGTGTGATCAGCGTGCTGTTCGCGGTGCTGGCGGACAGGGCGCAGGAACTGTTTCACCTGATGACAGGAGACGGAGGCGGCTGGCGTTTCTATCTGCC
>NZ_RZPH01001380.1:0-1197 GCF_004022825.1 Mesorhizobium sp. M7A.F.Ca.CA.004.04.2.1 | reverse complement strand
GGCGATCTTCGACGACGCCGTCAGCAATCTGGTGGACGAGCAGATCGATCTCGGCATCCGCGTCGGCTGGCTCACCGATTCCTCGAACCAGGCGCGGCGCCTGGGGACGATCCGGCAGATCGTGGTGGCGAGCCCTGGCTTCGCGGCGAGCCTGCCGCCCGACGTGACGCCGCGCCAGGCAAGATCGCTGGCCTGGGTCGGCAACACCCAGTTGCGAGGCATCGGCCAATGGCTGTTTTCCAGGGACACTGAGACGGTGCTGACCGAACTCAATCCGGTCATCATGTGCGACAAGAGCCCCGCCGCCCTGGCTTGCGTGCTCGTCGGCATCGGGCTCGGCGTCTTTCCGGATTATAGCGTCAGCGACGATATCGCCGAGGGGCGGCTGGTGCCGGTGTTTGCCGACTGGAGCCTGCCGTCAGGCGGCATCCACGCGGTCTTTCCGCCGGCCCGGTTCCGGCCCGCCAAGGTGCGCACCTTCGTCGATCTGCTCGCGGCGGCCGAGAGACGGCGATCGCGCGGTGTTGCCGCGGCTTGAAGCCGATGGCGGTCAGCGGGCCTCTTGCAGGATCATCTCGGCTGCCTTTTCCGCGATCATGACGACCGGCGAGTTGGTGTTGCCTGAGACGATTGTCGGCATGATCGAGGCATCGACCACGCGCAGCCCGCCAAGCCCGTGAACACGCAGGCCGTCGTCGACCACCGCCATCGTATCCGAACCCATCTTGCAGGTGCCGACGGGGTGGAAGATCGTCGTGCCTATATCGCCGGCCTTGCGGATGAGCTCTTCATCGCTGTTATACTGCGTGCCGGGCAGCATCTCTTCCGGCGCAAAGCGCGCCACCGCCCGGGCCTTCATCAGGCTGCGGACATGGCGCAACGACGCGACGGCCACGCTGCGGTCTCCCTCGGTGGAAAGATAGTTCGGGCGGATCTTCGCCGCCTCCCGCGCGTCGGATGAACCCATATGTACGGTGCCCCGGCTTTCGGGGCGCAGATTGCAGACCGAGACGGTGACCGCGGGAAAGCGATGCAGCGGCTCGCCCAGACGGTCGGTGCTCAGCGGCTGCACATGGTATTCGAGATCGGGGGTTGCGAGACGCGGATCGCTCCTGGCGAAGATGCCGAGCTGGCTCGGCGCCATCGACAGCGGCCCGCTGCGCTTGAGCGCGTATTCCAGCCCCATCGACGCACGGC
>NZ_RZPH01001379.1:0-1198 GCF_004022825.1 Mesorhizobium sp. M7A.F.Ca.CA.004.04.2.1 | reverse complement strand
GGTGATGACGGTGCTCGGCATCGACGAGCCCGGCAAGCTCATCGCGCAGGGCGTCATCATCCTCGGCGCGGCGATCTTCTACGGAGTGCGCGTGCGAAACCCCTGATTTGAAACGGCGAAGAGCAAGTGCGCCGGCGTTCAGACAATTGCAAACAGATGGAGAAACATGGATGTCACCGCCAAAAAACATCATGTGCTACGGCGACTCGCTGACCTGGGGCTGGGTTCCGGTCAAGGAAGGGTCGCCGACCTACCGCTACCCTTATGATCAGCGCTGGACCGGTGTGATGGCGGCGGCGCTGGGGGCGGGCTACCACATCATCGAAGAAGGCCTGAGCGCGCGCACGACCTGTCTCGACGACCCCAACGATCCGCGCCTGAACGGGGCGAACTATCTGCCCTCGGCCATCGCCAGCCATCTGCCGCTCGACCTGGTCATCGTCATGCTCGGCACCAACGACACCAAGTCTTATTTCCGCCGGACGCCTTATGAGATCGCCAATGGAATGGCGAAACTGGTCGGGCAGATCCTGACCAGTGCCGGCGGCATCGGCACCCCTTATCCGGCTCCCAAGGCGCTGGTCATTGCGCCGCCGCCGCTGACCCCGATGCCCGATCCGTGGTTCGAGGGCATGTTTGGTGGCGGGCACGAAAAATCCAGGGATCTGGCCAGGCAGTACAAGGCGATGGCGGATTTCATGAAGATCGATTTTCTCAATGCCGGCGATTACCTCACCACGGATGGTGTTGACGGCATCCATTTTACTGCCGGAAACAACGCCGATCTGGGACGCGCCGTCGCCGACAAGGTCAAGTCGATCCTTGAGCCGGGCAAGGTCAGCACTGCCGCCTGAAGCCGCCACGCCCGTCGGCTCGCGGCACACAGGCCTACGGCGCGGGTGTATCGCTCGTTCCTCCGGCGATGCACATCGATACGGGGCCGTTTGGCCCCGTATCGATGTGGCGCTCGACGCCTGCAGACCTGCGTTGATCTAGGGCCTTGTGCCCCGAGGAACATGATCGGCAGACGATTTGGTTTGGCGGTCGAAAACGACCGCCAGGCCCTTCTTCACGGCAAGCGAGGCGACCATGTCGTCGAGTTCGCGATCGGGAATGGCGGGTTTGAGGACCTGCCGGATGGCCCGATAGGCCTGCTCGGTCGACACATAGTCGTAGCGCTTTTTGCGCGCTTCCACAT
>NZ_RZPH01001378.1:0-1201 GCF_004022825.1 Mesorhizobium sp. M7A.F.Ca.CA.004.04.2.1 | reverse complement strand
AACCCATCCGAGGCGGTCGAGGAAAAGGTGTCGCTGTCCGACCGGTTCGGGCTGTGGCTCGGCTTCCACAAATGTTCGCAGGACGAGTATCTCGACATGATCGATGGCTATGTCCGGCACCATGGGCTGGCAATCGATCCCGACACGCTGCGTGCCGAAGCATTGGAATGGGCGACGACGCGCGGCAGCCGCTCGGGCCGCGTCGCCTGGCAGTTCACCCAGGACCTGGCTGGACGGCTCGGCAAGCCACTGAGGGACTGACACGTTGGGTGGCGTCGCCAACGCCATCCAATGACAAGATCATTTGGGCTGCGCCCGGCGCAAATCACGCGGCGTTTGGCCGATCTCGCGGCGCATCCAGTGCGCCAGATGTGACTGGTGCGCAAAGCCCGTCAATTCCGCCACCTTGCTTGTGCTGAGATCGCCTCGCTGCAGCAGGGCGCGTGCGCGTTCGACGCGACGTCGCACCACGTAGCGGTGCAGGGTGACGCCCGTCGCCGCCTTGAACCAAGCCCGCAAGTGCGAGCTGCTCGCCCCGGCAACTCGGCTCAATCGCTGGATTGAAAGGGGCTCGTGCAAGCCAGCTTCGATATGCTCCAACACTCGCTTGAGCTGGGCATCTGACAACCGGTTTGTTCGCTCGACATCGGAATTCTCAAGACCGAGCAGCCTCACCGCCAGAGCGGCGCCAATGCTGTCGGCAAACAAAGATCCACTCGGTGAGTTTGCGCCGAGATCGCTCTCGAGTGCACGGGCGAGATGTTGGATGCGCTGATCACGAAGCAGATGACGTGTGTCGAGCGGCAACGCGCGCGCCTTGCCACCTAGCTCAGCCGCCACCCTTTCCATCAGGGCTGGTTGTAACGCGATCTCGATCGTGTCGAACGGGGTTTCGGTCTCGAAGCCGCCCTCTTGGCCAGCGGGCACCAGGTCAATATCGCCAGCGCGCCTCACGAAATATCGACCAACCTCATTGCAGTAGGAACGCGTCGCCGCGCTTGCATGCACCATGATGCGATGATGGGCCGCCCTGGAGAGACGATGGACGCCCGCTTCGATATGCCAGAAGGCCATTGTGACGTCGGGCGGAAATCGGGCCGGAACAGACTGCGAATGCATGCTCTCTCGCTTCCTGGCAAAACCTGTCCAAGAATTGGCAATTCCCGCGCGATTTTCAATGCCGGGGACATGTACCTACGCC
>NZ_RZPH01001377.1:0-1205 GCF_004022825.1 Mesorhizobium sp. M7A.F.Ca.CA.004.04.2.1 | reverse complement strand
ATGTCGGCTCTCGCACGGGACCGGCGCAGCTTAACGGCAGCCGTTCGGGCAACGCGATCAACCTGGGCATTCGCTGGGCCAAGGAGGTCAATGGCGACCGAAGGGCGCAGATGAAGGTCGAGAAACGCGGCGAGAACGGCATGCGGCTGACCGTCATCGACACCGACCCGAAAACCGGCAAGAGCGTGGTGACGAGCAGGATTGATCTGCAGCGCACCTAATCCTCCAGCGGCTCCGGCGGATGGGCGTCGCGGCCCTTGCCGAATGTGTAGCCGGTTTCCACCGCTTTGCGGCCGAACTTGTCGCGCAGGGCGTCAATGGCGCCTTCGGCCATGGCGCGCTTGCGCGATTGGATGTCGACCAGATCGGGCGGGTCGGCCTTGTCGTCGTCCGAGAGGTCGCTGACACCGATGCCGAGCAGCCGATACTTCGTGCCGTCGGTTTCCTTGCGCAGAAGCTCCACCCCGGTCTGAAAGATGCGGTCGGCGAGCCGGGTCGGATCGCCGAGCTGGCGATTGCGCGTGCGCAGCTTGAAATCCTGGGTCTTCAGCTTCAAGACCACGGTGCGCCCGGCAATGCCTGACTTTTTCAGCCGTGCCGAGACCTTTTCCGAAAGGCCCCTGAGAACCGCGACCAGTTCCTCCAGCGACGCGATATCGGTGTCGAAGGTGGTTTCGGCCGATACGCTCTTGGCATCCTGGTCGGGATCGACGCGGCGGACGTCCTCGCCGCGCGAAAGGTGGTAGAGCCGGTCGCCCATCGTGCCGTAGCGGCGCATCAGGTCGCCGCGATCCATCTGCTGCAACTGGCCGATGGTGCGGATGCCGTCACGCTCCAGCGTGGCGTTGAATGCCTTTCCGACACCCCAGATCATGGTCACCGGCTGCGCCGAGAGGAAGCCGACTGCCTCGGCCTCGCCGATGACCGAGAAACCGCGCGGCTTGCGAAAGTCAGACGCAATCTTGGCGAGGAACTTGCAATAGGACAGGCCGGCCGAAACGGTGATGCCGATCTCCTTCTCGACGGCCTGCGCGAAGCGCGCCAGCACCACAGCGGGCGGCAGGCCGTGCAGCCGTTCGGTGCCGGCGAGGTCGAGAAACGCCTCGTCGATCGACAGCGGCTCGACCAGCGGTGTCAGCGCTTGCATCATGGCGCGCACTTCGCGGCCGACGCGCACGTATTTTTCCATGTTGGGGCTGATGGCC
>NZ_RZPH01001376.1:0-1210 GCF_004022825.1 Mesorhizobium sp. M7A.F.Ca.CA.004.04.2.1 | reverse complement strand
GAGCCGGAAATTGGACACCGTTGCCGTGTCGTTCGGACCGGCCGAGGTGCTGATCGAAACGCCGGGCAATGGTCCGCCCGAAGCGTCCGTGCCGTCGCCCGACACATTCGCGCTGACGATCGAAAGGCCGTGTGGAAGCTGGTCCTTGAACTCGATCTTGAGCGTTTTCAGCAAGGCTGTCAGGTCGGCGAAGGCTTGCGCATCGCCGCGCAGGCCAAAGCTCAGGGAGTAGACGACATAGTCGCAGCTCCGCTGGGTGCCTTTCTTGGTGAAGAAGGGCACCGCCCGCTCCGGCCTCGGATTGACGATCTTCGAATTGTCGAGATCGAGCCTCAGTTCCGGGGTGATCGGGGCGGCGTCTTCCGCGTGGCTTGCCACAGGGGTGAACATGGCGACCGCGATACCGGCCGCCATCAGCCAGCGCGCGCCGCGCCTGGCGTATGACAGGGGTTTCATGATCGTCTCCATGACTGTGGATTGCGAGCTCGTCGTGAGCGGGGAGAGTGCGAGATTTTTCATCTTCCCCTCCTCAACGTTCGCAGCTGACGGCTGGGGTTCGGAGCGGCAAGATCATCTTGCAGCAAGGGTAGTAGCCACCCTTGTCCTTGTCGGACTTCCTGTAGAAGCAAAGTCCAACATCCACTCTGTCGCCCGGATAGTGGCCGGTGATGTCGACCGTGTAAGGCTTGCCGGGCGCATGCGACTGGGATGATGTCACCCCGACGCCTGGCGTCCTGGACTTTGTCTCATTCGAAGGTTGGGCCTTGATCGAATCGCCGCCGAAGCCGGCGTGGTCATGGAGATAGAGATCGGCCTGGAGGCCGCGAGGCGTACAGTAATACCTGATATCCTCGACATCGATGCACGGAGGCAGGTTGCCGGGTGGTGGGAAATCCGGCGGGTAGAAGGGGGGCAGGTAGCCGCCCGGGATTTCCTCGTAATAGCCGGCGCGGCCCTCGCAAGGATGCCAGACGGCAACGTCGCCGACATGGCCCTCGACCTCCGGATCTTCGAAATAACCGTCGAAGTCGACGAACCAGGAGCCGAAGGGCGGCACGTTGGCCGGCTTGACCAGCTCTTTCGGCGTGATCTGGACGCCATGCACGGCCAGCGGCCCGCCGGCGGCGAGCTGTTCGGCGAGTGAAGGATTGTCGCGCAGCTTGTCGCCTGACTTGACCAGCGTCTGCGTGCAGACCGATGTGTCGAGATT
>NZ_RZPH01001375.1:0-1212 GCF_004022825.1 Mesorhizobium sp. M7A.F.Ca.CA.004.04.2.1 | reverse complement strand
CTGACTGCCAGTCGCGGACGATGGGCGCTCGCGGCCATTTTTCTCGCCAACGGCTTCCTGACGGGCAGCTGGGCGCCGCAGATCCCGGTGTTCCTGACCCGGCTGGAGATTTCGAAGTTCACGCTCGGCCTGCTGATTCTCTTATTCGGCGTCGGTGCCGTCGTCGCGATGACCTGGTGCGGCCATTTGATCTCCAGACATGGCTCGCGCACCGTACTGCGCTGGTTCGCCCTGTGCGGCAGCCTCGGTCTGATGGTCGTGGCGCTGGCGCCCAACGTACCGCTGGCGGCCGCGGCCATGATCATCTTCGGCGGCTCGATCGGTGGCATGGACGTTGCCATGAATGCCAATGCCGTGGTGGTCGAACGGCGGCTCTCCCGCGCCGTCATGTCGTCCTCGCACGGCTTCTGGAGTCTCGGCGGCTTCGCCGGCGGCGGCCTCGGCGGCTTTGCCATCCAGCACTACGGCCACCTCGCCCACGCGGCGGCGGTAACGGTGTTTGCCTCCGGGGTGATCGCGGTGGCCGTTCGCCATCTCCTCACCGAAGACAGACCGCAGGCGGCAGAGCACCACAAATTCGCACTGCCGGCAAACCCGCTGGTTTATCTGATCGGACTGATGGCGCTGCTGGCGATGATCTCCGAAGGCGCGGTGCTCGACTGGGCAGCCCTGTATCTGCGCCAGGAGCTCGGCGCCGATCTTGCCGTTGCCGGCCTCGCCTACGCCGGATTTTCGGGCGTCATGGCGGTTACGCGGTTCTTCGGCGACGGCATACGCAATCGCTTCGGCGCGGTGACGACGCTTCGCGTGTCGGCCCTCGTAGCCGCGGTCGGCATGCTGGTGGCTGGCCTGGCGCCCTCGCCCTGGCTCGCCATTGCAGCCTTTGCCTTTTGCGGCTTCGGCATCGCCAATATGGTGCCGATCATCTTTTCGGCCGGCGGCAACCAGGAAGGCATGTCTTCTGGCACCGGCATGAGCGTGGTCACCACTATCGGATACTGTGGCATACTGGTGGCGCCGTCGGCGATCGGCTTCGTTGCCGAGCACTCCAGCTTTGGCCCGATCTTCATCACCATGTCGGGACTGCTGATCATCGTGTTGCTGATGGCCGGGCTCGCTCACCGCGCCGAATTCGCGCCAGCACCCGCCGAATAGCGTTTCAGCTCCTCGTGGAGAAAATCCACCACCCGGCGGATGCGCACGCTGGTACGC
>NZ_RZPH01001374.1:0-1217 GCF_004022825.1 Mesorhizobium sp. M7A.F.Ca.CA.004.04.2.1 | reverse complement strand
GGAGGGCTGGCTGTCGGAGATCACCGGATTCGACGCCGTCACCTTGCAGCCCAATGCCGGGAGCCAGGGCGAATATGCCGGCCTGCTCGCCATCCGCGGCTATCACCGCTCACGCGGCGACAACCACCGCACCGTCTGCCTGATCCCCTCCTCGGCGCATGGTACCAATCCCGCGAGCGCGGCGATGGCCGGCATGAACGTCGTCGTCGTGCGCTGCACCGAAGACGGCAACATCGACATGGACGACATGAAGGCCAAGGCGACTGAGCATGCGCAAAATCTCGCGGCGCTGATGTTCACCTATCCCTCGACGCATGGCGTGTTCGAGGAAGGCGCACGCGATCTCTGCGCACTGATCCATGAGCATGGCGGCCAGGTCTATTTCGACGGTGCCAACCTCAACGCGCTGGTCGGGCTTGCCCGTCCCGGCGACATTGGCGCCGATGTCTGCCACATGAACCTGCACAAGACCTTCTGCATACCGCATGGCGGCGGCGGACCCGGCATCGGGCCGATCGGCGTCAAGGCGCATTTGAAGCCGTATTTGCCCGGCCATGTCACCGAAGGCTCGGCGCACGCCGTCTCCGCCGCCCCCTTCGGCAGCGCCTCGATCCTGCCGATCACCTGGATGTATATCCGCATGATGGGCGCCTCGGGCCTCAAGCAGGCGACCGAGACGGCGATCCTGTCCGCCAACTACATCGCGACGCGGCTCGGTGCGCATTTCCCGGTGCTCTACAAGGGCAGGCAGGGACGCGTCGCGCATGAATGCATCCTCGACACCCGTGTGCTCAAGGAGAGTGCAGGCATCAGTGTCGACGATATCGCCAAGCGCCTGATCGATTATGGTTTCCACGCGCCGACCATGTCGTTCCCGGTTGCCGGCACGCTGATGGTGGAGCCGACCGAGTCCGAGCCCAAGCGGGAACTCGACCGCTTCTGCGAGGCGATGATCGCCATATCGGCAGAGGCAGCAAAAGTCGCCAGGGGCGAATGGCCTTTGGCCGACAATCCGCTGGTCAACGCGCCGCACACCGCCTCCGAGGCGCTGGCCGGCCAGTGGACCCATCCCTACTCGCGCCTGGAAGCGGCCTATCCGGCCGGCGACGCCGACACGGCAGCCAAGTACTGGCCCCCGGTGTCACGCATCGACAATGTCGCCGGCGACATTGTCGATGCGTGACACCGGGGGCCAGTACTTGGCTGCCGTGTCGGCG
>NZ_RZPH01001373.1:0-1219 GCF_004022825.1 Mesorhizobium sp. M7A.F.Ca.CA.004.04.2.1 | reverse complement strand
GGCTTCGTCACCGAGCCGCGGAACAGGAAGCGCTCGCCCCTGCCCGGCGCCAGGAGGTTGACCTTGAACTCGATGGTCAGCACGCCGGAGTTTTCCGGCATCAGCGAAAAGGCGGCATAGCCGCAGGCCGAGTCCAGCGCCGTCGAAATGACACCGGCATGGAGGAAGCCGTGCTGCTGGGTCAATGCCGCCGAATAGGGCATCTCGATCTCGATAATACCGGGCGTCACCAGCGTCAGTTCGGCGCCGATCGTGGCCATCGCCTTCTGACGCGCGAAGGAGGTCCTGACGCGATCCTCATAGTCCGGGGCGGGTACGATCTTTGCTGCCATTGCCGCTGCCTTCCTTTACGCGGATAAGCTTATTGCAGAGGCATGGACGGCAGGCAAATGCTTTTGCTGCACTGCACAATCGACCTGGCCTGCCGGCCGGCGCCACGCGTCCGTCAGGAATAGGATTCAGGCCGATCTGCGTAACGCACAGAGATAAAACCCATCGGTGCCGCTGAGCGCCGGCGACAGCGAGATGTCGCCTCTGGCGCCGATGCGTGCGGCTGCCTCATGGCCGGGAAAACGGCTGTCCCAGAGCTGGCGGTGGTCGACGGGAACAAAGCCGCTGTTACGGTCCCGAAAGGCCGCGATCTGCTCACCGTTTTCCTCATCAAACACCGAGCAGGTGATGTAGACCAGCAGGCCGCCTGGTTTGACATAGACTTTGGCCGCATCGAGGATCGCCGACTGCTCGCCCTTGCGTGCATCGAGCTGCCTTTGCGTCAGCCGCCATTTGGCATCGGGACGGCGCCGCCAGGTGCCGCTGCCGGTGCAAGGCGCGTCG
This sequence comes from Mesorhizobium sp. M7A.F.Ca.CA.004.04.2.1, assembly GCF_004022825.1. NCBI lineage: Bacteria > Pseudomonadati > Pseudomonadota > Alphaproteobacteria > Hyphomicrobiales > Phyllobacteriaceae > Mesorhizobium > Mesorhizobium sp. M7A.F.Ca.CA.004.04.2.1. Next base: position 385 of record NZ_RZPH01001373.1, on the reverse strand, counting down.
ACCAGCACGATGTCCATGTGGTTGCCGAGCGGCGCGAGTTCGGCCGGCTTGGTGACGATCTGGACATTGCGGTTTTCAGAGCGGCGGATGCGGTCGAAGATGGGCGCCAGCCGTGCTTTTTCGGCATCATGGGCAAAGATCTGGCCGCGATTTTCCATCGAAGCCGACAGTGCCAGCGTCTTGCCGCCGGCGCCGGCGCAAAAATCCAGCACCTGCATGCCGGCTTCGGCCCCGGCAAGGGCGGCCGCGATCTGCGAGCCTTCGTCCTGGACCTCGAACCAGCCCTTCTGGAAAGCCGGCTCGGCCTGCACGTTCGGGTGCCGGCCGTCGCCGTCGATCGGCGGGATGCGGATGCCGTGTGGCGCGATTGCCGAGGGTTTCGCGC
>NZ_RZPH01001372.1:0-1220 GCF_004022825.1 Mesorhizobium sp. M7A.F.Ca.CA.004.04.2.1 | reverse complement strand
ATATTGCTGCCTTGGCTGCCCGCTCGGCTTTAGCAAAATTTGACGAGGCATCGAATTTTTGGCGCGCGTGCCGCCCTTGTTGTTAACGTCAGTACCAATGCCCCGATCGCCTTCACACCGAATGGAGAGTGTCGGCGATCGTTCCCATCAGGTTCTGTATGTCGATCCGCATCGACTGATTGATCGCTTTCGGCCAGGTCGACAGCTTCACGCCGACGAAATCGCGCTGGTGGTCGATGTAGATTATCTGCCATCCGAGCAGCTACTCTGAATGCAATGGGCGAGCCTCCAAGGTTTCTATTGGGTGGTTCTCAGAGGGATGGAGCCGGACATTCACTTCCGTCGAGAACATATCGCGAACTACAGGTTCAAAGCGCAACATCTCTTCGCGCGATGACCGGCCTCTCAGCACCGACCTATCGCTGATCCGCTGCAGCACTCTTTGCGGCCAAAGCCGATCCGTTGTAGGCGTGCATCTGCGCCAGCTTTGCCATGCGCTGGGCGGCTTCTGCGAGCGCCGAGCAATGCTGCTTGAAGTTTTGCTCTATGATCTGACCGTAGGGTCCCGTAAGTCCCACCGCGTACATCACCTCACCGCTCGTCGGCCTTATCGGAAATGCGATCGAGCCCAGGCCCGGAACATGCTCGGCCAGGTCCATGGCATAGCCCTGCTGCCGAACCTCCGCCAATTCCCTGGTCAACTCCGCGATCTTCGTTTTAGTCCGATCGGTATAGCTGCGCAGCTCGGTCGCCAGGATCCTGTTCACGGTCTCCTGCGGATGAAACGCAAGGATCGCCTTGGCCGAAGCGGTCGCATTTACAGGCATGGCCATACCCGGCATGACATAGGTCCGGACCGGAGTGTCGGGCGCGACGCAGGTGACCGAGCGCACCTCGGTACCGTCGAACTTCGACAGGAACGCCGACTGGCCGGTGCGGTCGGCCAAATCCTGAAGCGGTCGCTGCGCGAGCGTCGTCAGCCAGCCGCTATCCGGAGACATCTGTAGCAGCTGCAGCAAGCGATCGCCGAGGCGGTATGTCCGATTGCGAACGCTCTCGGCGGTGATCATCCCGCTTTCGATCAAGGCATGCAGCAGCCTGTTGATCGTGGTTTTGGGCAGTCCAAGCGTCGTTTCGAGCTCGATCGCCGTCAAGCCATGCTCGAACGGCGCGACCGTTTCCATGATCGAGATGTAGCGCTCGAGGGGACTGTCCTTGGC
>NZ_RZPH01001371.1:0-1222 GCF_004022825.1 Mesorhizobium sp. M7A.F.Ca.CA.004.04.2.1 | reverse complement strand
GCTCCGATCCGAGTGGGCCGAACAGCCCTTGCTCCATCAGTTCGGAGAAGCCGATGATCGCGTTCAGCGGCGTGCGCAACTCATGCGACATGTTGGCCAGGAATTCGGATTTGGCCCGGTTCGCCGCTTCGGCCCGTTCGGTTTCCTTCATGTATTTGCGGTTGAGGTCGACCCGTTCGCGCGAACGCTCCTCCTCGGCCCGCCGCGCCAGGCTGAGATCATGGATCGTTGCCATCAGCCGCCGCTCGCTGTCGACCAGCTTCTCCTGGTGCAGCTTGATCTGGGTGATGTCGGAGCCGACCGAGACGATGCCGCCGTCCCGGGTCTTCAGTTCGTTGACCTGCAGCCAGCGGCCGTCGGCCAGCTGCCGCTCGAAAGTGGCGCCGCCTTGCAGGCCGCTGGTGTGGGCAAGGCGCCGTTCGGAAGCAAAGGCCAGCATGCGTTCTTCCAGCGCCGCGCGCGCGGTGCCCGGCATCACGTCGCGGTCCGAAAGCCCGTTGCCCTGCTGGTATTTGGAATTGCACATGATCAGGCGCTGCGTCGAATCCCACAGCACGAAGGATTCGTTGATGTTCTCGATCGCCGTTCTGAGGCGAAGGTCGGCAGCCTCGGAACGCAGCGCCAGATGACGCTGTTCGGTGACGTCGACGGCAATGCCGATCAGCTGGATCTCCGGCGCTTCCGGATCGATGACCTGTGCCCGTGCGCGCATCCAGACCCATTGGCCGTCCGCATGGCGCATGCGGAACACCTGGTCGATATGATCGATCTCGCGTGCGACGATTCTGTTGGCGAGCTCGAACAGATCGCCGTCCTCGGGATGGATGATCTGGTCGACCTCGCCGAAGGACAGCATCGTGTCGCAGGGCTTGTAGCCGAGCATGTCATACATCGAGCGTGACCAGTACATCTTGCCGCGCACCATGTCCCAGTCCCACAGGCCGCAGCGGCCGCGCACCAGCGCCATGTCGATGCGCTGATGCGCTTCGAGGTAGATACGGTCAGCCGCCTGCGCACGCGCCGCCTGGCCGAAATAGGCATAGAGGATGACGATCAGCACACCGGCCGTCAGCACGAACAGGGTGACGTTCAGCGAAACAGTCTTGCGCCATGCATCGAAAACCGCGTCCTGTGGCACCAGGGCCGCCGATGCACCCTTTCCGCCATTCGCCAGGCTGACCGCCGCGTACCAATCCCGTCCGTCGATGTTGACGTCCATGAC
>NZ_RZPH01000136.1:0-9076 GCF_004022825.1 Mesorhizobium sp. M7A.F.Ca.CA.004.04.2.1 | reverse complement strand
GCCAGACGGTATGCACGACGATGTTCTCGACCAGGCAGTCCGACAGCACCATTTCGAGATCGCAGCTTTTGAGGCTGTCGGCGGCCAGCCATGTCGGCAGGAAGGCGATGCCGCAGCCGGCGAGCGCTGCATCCAGCATCGGTTCGCCATGGCCGAGAACGAGTCGCGCCTTGGGCATGAAGGTTGCGAGATGGCCGTCGGAATGCCTGATCACCCAGGGCCGGACGATGCCCTCGCGACCGTAGCCAATGACGCTGTGATCGGCGAGATCCTCGACCGATTGCGGCCGGCCATGCCTGTCGAGATAGTCGGGAGCCGCGCATATGGCCGAGCGCTGGGCGTAGAGGCGCCTGGCCGCAAGCGACAGGCTGTCGTCGAGTTCGCCCATGCGGATCGCCAGGTCGATGCCCTCCTCGATCAGGTCGACGCGGCGGTCATTGAAGGAGACTTCCACCGTCAGGTCCGGAAATTTCTTCGAAATCTCGAACAGCACGGGGGCGACGCAGCGTCGGCCGAAGGCCAGCGGCACGTCGATCCGAAGCCGGCCAGACGGGACCTGACGGCGCGAGGCAAGCAGCGACTGTGCGGCTTCGATCTCGGCAAGGGCCCGGACGCAGGCTTCATAATAGCTGACGCCTTCGCTGGTCGGGCTGAGGCTGCGGGTGGTGCGGTTCAGCAAGCGGACGCCGAGTCTCTGCTCCAGCTGCGCGATCGATTTGCCGATCGCCGACTTCGTCACATGCAGCCGCTCGCCGGCGCTGGTGAAGCTGCCGGCCTCCACCGCCTGAACAAACGCGACGATGCCTTGCAGGTCGGCCGTTTCCATGGCGATTTCCTATTGTCGACTTTTAATCCGCAATCAGTGTCAAATTATACCGCACGGAAGCACTATTTTCTATAGTCGAAAGGCATAAATGTCTCGCCTGGCATCAACGCACGGAGCGCGACACGACATGAGCACCCCAATCAACAGATCCTGGCAGATGAGCGGTTTTGGCCTGTCGAGGCTAAGCCAGGTGGAAGGCAAGGTGCCCGAGCCAGGGCCGCACGATTTGCTGGTGCGGACCAAGGCCGTGTCGCTCAACTACAAGGACAAGATGATCGTAGACGGCGTGCTGATCCCAGACCTTGCCTTTCCCTTCGTGCCGACATCCGACGCGGTGGGTGAAGTGGTGGCCGTCGGCAGTGCGGTCAGCCGCTTTCAGGTCGGCCAGCGCGTGCTCGGCCAGGTGATCGCCGATTGGCCGGATGGCGACGCACCGCCGGTGCTGCATAAGCACACGCTGGGGTCGTCGCTGTCGGGCATGCTTTCCGACCATGTCATTCTCGGCGAGGACGCCGCGGTGCTGGCGCCGCCATCGCTCGGCGATTTCGAGGCCGCGACATTGCCGATCGCGGCGCTGACGGCCTGGTTCGCCATGGCCGAAGCGACCAGACCGGTGCCGGGCCAGACCATTCTGATCCAGGGCACCGGCGGCGTGTCGCTGTTTGCGCTGCAGTTCGCCACCGCGTTCGGCCTGCGCGCCATCGTCACCTCAAGCAGCGATGAAAAGCTTGAGCGGGCGAGAAAGCTCGGCGCCTGGCAAGGGATCAACTACCGCACGCAACCGGCCTGGGATGAGGCCGTGCGTGAGCTGACGAATGGGCTGGGCGTCAACCACGTGCTGGAAATGGTCGGCGGCGACAATGCACGGCGATCGCTGAATGCGCTCGCCGCCGACGGTCGGCTGTCGATCATCGGCCTGTTGGGCGCGATGGAGCTCAGCTTCCCTATCATGCCCTTCATGCGCAACCGCATCACCGTGCAGGGCCTGTCGGTTGGCCATCGCCGCGCCTTCGAACGTATGAATCAGGCGATCGAGGCGCTGGCGATCAAGCCGGTCATCGACAAGCTCTTTGGCTTCGACGAGGTGCCGCAAGCCTTGCAGCATCTGGAGAAAGGGCCGTTCGGCAAGATCGTGATCACCACGAACTGACTTTTGCGATGGTCAGGGCAACTGCTTCAACACGCCGACAATTGCCTCGCCATCCGTGAAATAGGGATCGCCGCCGCCATTGCGTCCCGTACTGGTGGCGCCGACGCCCGATATATCGCTGGTCGAGATCAGCGTGCCGGCGGTGGCCAGGTCGCGCATCAGGAAATCGCGCTCGGCGTCGATGTCGGGGCCGATATGGTGGGTGACGGCGCCGGTGTCGTGGCTGAGGCCGACGCCGCGATCGAAGCTGGCCGAGCCCAGCCACAGCGGCCGGCCATCGTCGCCGCTTGCATCGGTCTGCCAGAAGCGGACATGATGCCGGCGGTCGGCGCTGAGGCCCTCCGGCTTTTCGAAGGCGAGATCCTGGGCGCGGCCATCGAACAGCAGCCTGCTGACCGGCGCATCGGGGTAGGGGTGGTCGAACAGCACGCTTTCACCGATCTCGATCGCGGTCTTCAGGGTCACGGCGTCGGCGGTGTCCCAGCCGGCGACGGCGAAGGCGTGCACTACTTCCTTTCGCGTACCGACAAGACCGACATTGATGGGATCGCCCGGAATGCCTTGTGGCGTGTGCGTCACCATCTCGAAGCTGTGCTTGCGAAAGCCGCGATCGTGAAACGTCCAGAATTCCGGTGCGGCGAAATAGGCGAGCGCCAGATAGGCGGCCAGCAAGGTCGCCACCCAGATTGCAACGCGTCGCCGAAAACTTCGCTGGCTCATGAACGCCGCCCGATCCGTGCGGTATCTGTTGCCTGACGGACCCGGGAAATCAATGGCCAGCAGCGCGCCGCCGGTCTATCGTGGGCATCGTTTCCTCGCGGGGGCAGCAATGGAGCGGAAGCCGGCAGGCCGCAAGCCAATGGCGTTGACCGCCGAGCTTGTCGCGCAAGTTGAGCGTGTCGAGCCTGATCCCGGGCCAGAGCCCGGAACCAGCGAGCACACCGATGTGGAGTTCGATGGCCTGGTCGAAAAGCTGCTTTTGCAGCATCGTCCCGAGACGCTTTGGGTCTTTGCCTACGGGTCGTTGATCTGGAACCCCGAATTCGCCTATGTCGAGCAGCGCCCGGCCACGGCGCCGGGATGGCACCGCTCGTTCTGCCTGAAGCTGACCCGCTGGCGCGGAACCCGCGATTTGCCGGCCCTGATGCTGGCGCTCGATCGAGGCGGCAGCTGCAGCGGCATCGTCTATCGGCTGCCCGCGGAAGATCATTTCGGGCAACTCGGCCAGTTGATGCGCCGCGAGATCGATGCCAACCCGCCAACCAACGTGCCATGCTGGATCAAGGTCAAGACCAGGGACGGGCCGCTGCGTGCCTTGGCTTTCGTCGCCGCGCCGGACGGCAGCGCCTATGCCGGCCGGTTGCCGTTGGAGCAGGTTGCCGACACGCTGGCGCGGGCTGCCGGTCATTGGGGCTCTTCGGCGCAGTATTTGTTCAGGACCGTGAGCAAGCTTGAAGAGAGCGGCATCCGCGACCGGAATCTCTGGCGCATCCAGGACTTGGTTGCACGGCAGATCGCCGCTTCAACCGGTGGCGCCGATTAGGCTGATCTCTTCCTAACGGCAGGCGCGATAACCGTTTTTGCGGTTCTTGATGTCGAAATGGAAATGGTTGCGGTGGTCGTAATTGTAGCCGGGGCCGAGCACGGTGGTGAAGTACTGGCAGCCGTCGGCGCGCACATTGTTGAGGAAGCCGCGGGTGCGGAAAGCGAACAGGCCGGGCTTACGCACGTCAATGTCGTCGCCATTGTTGAGTTCGATGCTCATGACGTCGAGCGCATTTCCCTTGCCATGCTCGGACAGGACACCTTCGCCGGCAATCCTGCGGCAGGAATAGCTGGAGCCCTGGTGGATGGTCTTGACGCCGGAGAAATAGCGCCAGCGGGCGGAGGGGACGAGCTCGTTCTTCGTCCAGCCGGCAAAGGTGGCGGCCATGTCGCAGGTCAGGGTTGCCGCGGGTTTCATCTGGATGTTGCCGATGGCCGAAACCTTGACCGGATAATCGATGCCGCACTGGCCTTCATGGATCGGCGCCAGGTCGGTGTAGGCGACATCGAGACGCTTCAATTGCTGCCGGCAGTCGGTTTCGCTGGCCGGCATCTGCTCGACGGGCGACATCGGCTCGTCCATGCGCGGATAAGCGGCCTGCGTCATGTATGGATTGGAAGGGACAAGCTTCTGCATGCCGGCATATTGCGGCACGGCAGCCGTCTGCGCGCCGACGTCGACGGCCGGCTGCAGCGACAGCACACTGCCGGTGTTGCAGGCGGAAAGCGCCGCCAGCGCCAGGCCGGCGGTCAGCATTGCTGCATATTTTGTCTGGCGCGCGGTGGCGAAAAACACGGCCCGAAATTTGCCGGCCATTGGCGGAATCCCGTTGATGGATATCCGGCATTTTAACGATCAAGGGTAAAGGAAAACTCAGCGCCCGCGTTCATGCCTGCGGCCGAATTGCGGCACGCGGATCATCGGCGAGGGCAATTCATCTTCGACAAGGCGCCTACTAGTTTTATAATAATTGCGGTTGGAGGGGTAAATGTCGATCTGGCGTACGATAAAACGGTTCTTCACCGCCCGGGATCTGCGTGAAGTGTATGTAACTTTACGCAGGAGTCCCTATTCGTTTGCCTTTCTTCTGAAGCTGGACAGGGATCAGCAGAAGTATGTTGTGGTTCAATTCCGGCATAAAAGTTTCGTCCAAGAGACTTGCAGCATGAGTATCGAAGATTTTGATGATTTTACACGTGGTGTTTTGATCATGAGGGCCGAGATCGACAAGCCGCTCCCGCCGAGCGCTCTGCAATAGATTTAGCCCAATTCCTGAGTGCGCTTTCGGCTATTGGCAGAACGTCCCGCCATGCCGTCTCGGTTCGAGATCGAGATGGAAATGCAGGGAGTGATCGGCATCGGCGCCCGGACCGAGCACCGTCTTGAAGGGTCCACAGGCGGCCTTGCGCACGGCATTGAGGAATTTGGCGTCCTTCTCCGGCGGCGCCGGGCCGACCTCGATCTTCTTGCCGTCCGACAGCGTGAAGCTGGCGATGTCGAGCGCGTTGCCGAACGCGTGTTCCGACAGTTTTCGGGTGCCGTTGCGTGGCCGGCAGACAAAGGCCGATGCCTGGCCGATCGATTTCAGGTCCTCACCGAATTCGGCTTTCGCCGCCGGCTGGATGACATCGGCGGCAAAACGCGCCGTCGCCTCGGCCATCTTGCAATTGAGCTCGGTGCCGGGGCCGATGGCGACGGACTTTCCAAGGTTCTTCAGCACGATGGGGTATGGGATCGAACAGCCGATTTCGGGCTGGCTTTCCGCCTTGTGTTCTTCGAATTCGACGCCGAGCGTCTTCAGTCGTTCGCGGCAGGCGACTTCCTCGGCTGGCATTTTCTCGTCGGGCAGATCGGCCGAGCGCGGATCGGGCAGCATCTTCTTCTCGTCCGCGTCCGCCGGCTTTTGCGACGGCTGCGGGCCAACGTTGGGCGGCTGAGCCTCGGGCTCCGCGATGTCGGGTTTTGGTGTCGGCGTTGGCGCGACCGCGGGCGGCTCCGGTTCGCTTTCGGTATCGGTTGAGGGTTCGGGAACTGACGACTCGGGGAGTGCCTGCTTTTCCTGGCGGGATTTTTCTTCGTTGGAACCTTCGGGCGCGCCGGTGGTCTTCGGAGCTTCCGTCTTCTGCTCCTGCGGCTTTGCAGTGTCAGCCTTCCGAGCGTCCGCCGGGCGCGGTTCCGGCACCGGAATGCCGGGCGCTGGTGCCGGAACAGATGGTCCAGGCACCGGAGCATCGGCAGGCAAGGGCAGCGGAGACTGCGTTTTCTGCTGTGTCTGCTTCGGCGTAACCGACCGATGTCTTCGTGGTTTCAGGCGCTTTCCGCCTCGCGGTTTAAGAGGCTGTTCGGCTCTTGGTGTCAACGGCTGCTCTATCCTCGGCGTCAACGGCTGGTGATGCCGATGGCGAAGTCTCGCCTCGGCCGGCATCACCAGTAAGGCCGTGACGGCCATGACGAACAAGATCCTGAACGTTCGGGAAAAGACAATCGACCCCATCGCCGTCAACGGCGCCGACGCAAGGTGGTTGCCTCGGCCGCATCACGAACGGTAACCGCTCCGTTACGCACCGATCGCTTCCAGCCCTTCCTCCAGCCAGTCGGCGAGCAGCGGCATGCCAAGCAGGTATTTCGCGGTGCGCTTGTTGGCGCGTTCGCGCGCGGCCGCCAGCGCGTCCGCCCATTCGGTGGCGTCGTAGTCGCCGCGACCGACCCAGGCCAGCGCGATCAGTTCGGCTGCTTCATCGACATTGAGGTCGTTGATCAGCTCACGCAGCTCTTCCTCGGTCAGATTCTCGGAGCTTTCCTCGGCAAGGCCGTCATGGTGATGGTTGACGTGGGACTCGCCATCGAGTTCGACCTCGTGCTCGGCGCCATCGGCATAGTCTTCATTGACGGCCGCACTCAGCGCCTTGGCCTTGAGGATGAACAGGCGCACAGTGTCGGGGCCGATCGAAAGCTCCCAGTCCTTTTCAAGCCGCCGCTGCAAGGGCCGTCTCCCTCAGGTCGTTTGCCGGATGATAGCGGATTTGCGGCATCCGTCACCTGATGTTCTCCGCACGCAATTTTCCGGGATGAAACGCAAGCCGACCGGCGTTAGTGTTGCATTCTCACCCTCCAGGAGGCTTCGATGCATAAAAGAGTGCTGATCCAGGTGGCGACTGCCCTTGTCGCGCTGCAGTTCCTTGCCGTTCCAGTGTTCGCCGCCGGCGGTGACAGTGGCGGCAGCGATCAGACGGTCACCCAATGCAAGAAGGGCGAAGTCTGGGACAAGAAGAAGAAAAAGTGCGTCGCACCCCAGGAGGGCATGCTCGACGACGACAGCATCTATGATGCTGGCCACGCGTTGGCGATGGCCGGGCGCTATGACGAGGCGATCGCCGTGCTCAGCCTTGCCGCCAACAAGCAGGATCCGCGCATCCTCAACTATCTCGGCTATTCGCACCGCCATTCCGGCCGCGTCACCGTCGGCCTCGGCTATTACGAGGAAGCGCTGCGCATCGATCCGAACTACACGCTGGTGCGCGAATATCTCGGCGAAGCGCATCTGCAGATCGGCGATCTGGCCGGCGCCCGGCAACAGCTGATGGAAATCGAGAAGCGGACCGGCAAGGGTTCGCGCGAATATGGCATGCTGGCCGAGCAGATCGACCATTTCATGAGAAGCTGAAAAGATCCCAGGGCTCTTCCAAGCGGCCGCGAGCGATCGCGGCCGCTTTTTGCTGCCCCCAGCCTCATTCACCGCCCTGGCTGATGAAAACGGGGATGATTTTAGCAAAACCGATTTTTGGGCGTGAAAAACCCGCTGACATTGCTATATTCAGGGAAATTGCGGTGAAACGGTTCCGTTAGCCCGAGGCTGCCGGACCCGTTTTCTTTTTGTACCCATCGACAAGGCTTTCCCCGAAACGCGGGGGTGGCAGCAGGAAAGGTCAGGCATCATGAACAAGGTCCCGATGACAGGCGAGGGGTTCGCGTCATTGAAGGAAGAACTGCGCTGGCGCCAGCAGGAAGAGCGGCCGCGCATCATCGAGGCGATCTCCGAAGCGCGCTCGCATGGCGACCTGTCCGAAAATGCCGAATATCATGCCGCCAAAGAGGCGCAGAGCCTCACCGAGGGCCGCGTCAACGAGCTTGAAGATTATATCGCGCGGGCCGAAGTGATCGACGTCAGCAAGCTCAGCGGCGACAAGATCAAGTTCGGCGCCACCGTGGTGCTGGTCGACGAGGACACCGAGGAAAAGAAGACTTACCGGATCGTCGGCGACCAGGAGGCGGACGTGAAGTCCGGCCGCATCTCGATCTCCTCGCCGATCGCGCGTGCGCTCATCGGCAAGGAAGTCGGCGACGCCATCGAAGTCAATGCGCCTGGCGGTGCCAGGGGATATGAGATCGTCCAGGTGCAGTTCATCTAGGGGATTTGAGGGGGGCGCGGCTGCGATTTTTAAGCTGAGGTTTGCGTCGCCCCTCATCGCCCTGCCGGGCATTTCTCCCCGTATAGTGACGGGGAGAAAGATGCTCCCGTCGACGATTTCGCCGATTTTCAACGTAGCAGAATAGACGCTGGCCTTGCGTTCAGCTCTCTTCTCCCCGTCGTTATACGGGGAGAGGGTGACGGCAGGCGGATGGGGGGCGGCGCTGGCCTTTCCGATTGACCTCAGTTCTTGCCAGCGTTGGCCTTGCCAAGGACCTGGAGTCCCGCCAGCCTCTCTGCCTCCGCCACCACCTCCGCCGGCATCACACGCTTCCCGGGCACTGCCAAAAGCGTCGACGCATATTGCCCGCGCGGACCCGTCAACCCGGGCTCGGTCGCCAGGAACACCGCAACCGTTGGCAGGCCGAAGGCGCTGGCGAGATGGGTCAGCCCGGTGTCGGCGCCGATGACCAGTTCCGAGCGGCCGATGAACTCAGCGATGTCGGCCAGCGGTGACTTTGGCACCACAACTGTCGATGGCACTGCCTTGGCAATGGCTTCGGCCACGGCCTTCTCGCGCTCGTTCGACCAGGTCGTGACCGGCGTTATCCCCCGCTCAATCAGGAGGCGCGCGGTTTCAATCCAGTCTTCGGCCGGCCATTTCTTGTCTTCGCGGCTGGTGCCGTGCAGCAGGAAGGCGGTTTTTCCGGCAATGCCCGCCAGAGTGCCGACGGGCGGCACGATGCCGGAGTCCAGGGTCGAAAGATCGGGCTGATAGCCGAGCGCCAGCCCGAACAGCCGCCGTGTCCGTTCGATGGCGTGCAGGTCGCGCGGCACGGGATAAGTGGCATCGTAGAACAGCGTCGCAGAAGGTTCGCGCGCGCTCGAACGGTCGAAGCCGGCAATGGGGGCGCCGGCCTGCCTTGCCACCAGAGCCGATTTCAGGAGGCCTTGCGCATCGATGACGAGGTCGTAACGGCAATCGCGCAAGGTGCGGCGCAGGGCGGCCGCCTCGTGCCACGTGGCGCCGTCGAGCAGCGCCTTGCGCCAGCGTCGGATCGCCACCGTGTGAATTCTTTCGATCGCCGGGTGAAGCGCGGCGATACCGGCAAATGCCTCTTCGACGCACCAGTCGAAGGTCAGGTC
>NZ_RZPH01001370.1:0-1223 GCF_004022825.1 Mesorhizobium sp. M7A.F.Ca.CA.004.04.2.1 | reverse complement strand
CCTCAAGACATTGGCCGCACAGAACGGGGTTTCGCTGTTCGCCAGCTGGCACTCGCGCTATGCGCCGGCCGTAGAGGCCGCGCGTGCATTCCTCGACAAAGCCAAGATCAGGTCGGCCGCCATCAACTGGAAGGAAGACGTGCGCCGCTGGCACCCGAACCAGGAATGGATCTGGGCTCCCGGCGGTTTCGGCGTCTTCGATCCCGGCATCAACGCGCTGTCGATTGCCACCCATATCCTGCCGGCGATGTTCATCACCTCGGCGGTGCTGGATTTTCCCGAAAACCGCGCCTCCCCGGTTGCCGCGCGCGTCGCCTTCCGCACCTCGAACGGGTTGCCGGTGACGATGGACCTCGACTGGCTGCAGACAGGCCCGCAAAGCTGGGACATCCTGGCCGACACCGACAAGGGCGCGATGGTGCTGTCGGGCGGCGGCTCGAAGCTCGCCATCGACGGCAAGGTGGTTCATGACGAGCCGGAGGCCGAGTACCCGATGCTCTACAAGCGCTTCGCCGAGATCGTCCGCGCCGGCACCTCCGATGTCGATCTGGCGCCGCTGCAGCATGTCGCTGACGCCTTCATGCTCGGCAAGCGCAACGTGGTCGAGGCGTTCTTCGATTGACAATGGGCTGTGAAGAGCGACCTCGCTCCGATCCCCACTTTCCGGATCATTTGCGAAGGGCGCGCCGCCCCTCATTGTCCTGCCGGACATTTCTCCCCGTATAGTGACGGGGAGAAAGGGGCAATGGCGACGCCGGCGTTCGCCCTGCAAGGTCGCCGATTGACGAAATCGTCAGCGACGGCGTCCTTCTCCCCGTCACTATACGGGGAGAAGATGCCGGCAGGCAGATGAGGGGCGGCGCCAGCCTGCAAAACAAGGCACCAGACGATGCTCCTCACTTCGCCACCGCCACAAAGTTCGGCTCCAACGCAATGAAAAAAGGCCGCCGGGTCGCCCCGACGGCCTTTTTTTGCCTGAGATTCCAACCGCCGCGCTTACTGCGCGGCGGTTGTCATGTCGGCCAGCATCGGCTCGGCGACTTCCGCACCCGAGGCCTTGCGGCGCTCGTCGATGATCAGTTCGTCGCGCGAGGTGGCGATGCGCCGGATCTGGCTCATCGTGCCGCCGGTACCGGCCGGGATCAGCCGGCCGACGATGACGTTTTCCTTCAAGCCCTGCAGCATGTCGGTCTTGCCGGCAACCGCAGCCTCCGTCAGCACCC
>NZ_RZPH01001369.1:0-1223 GCF_004022825.1 Mesorhizobium sp. M7A.F.Ca.CA.004.04.2.1 | reverse complement strand
CTCGTGGAAGGCGGTGTAGTCGTAAGAGGTGAAGGCGTTGTTGGAGCCGCCGATATCGGAGATGGCGCGGTCGAACTCGCCCGCCGCATGGTTGGTCGCCGCCTTGAACATCAGATGTTCGAAGAAATGCGCAATGCCGGATTTGCCGGGCGGCTCGTCGGCGCTGCCGATCTTGTACCAGACCATATGGGTGACGATCGGCGCACGGTGGTCGGGAATGACGACCACCTCCATGCCGTTGTCGAGCAGGAAATCCGTGACCTTGAACTCGGCCGGAACCGTGTTGGGCAAGACGGGGCTCTCGGCCAGCACCGGGCTGGTCATGACAAAAGCCAAAGAGGACGCCAACAGCGTTCCGCGCAGCCATTCAATCGTGGATGTCATCAACGGCTCCGGTTCTGTCTGCAGACGATAGGCAAGGTACTGGCGACAAGCAAAGTTAATTGTTGGTCATTTTAGAGGCGGAGCTCGGTTCCTCGCCCCCGTGAAGCGGGGGAGAGGAACCGCCAATCGCGAAGGCGTATCAGGCCGCCTCGATAAAGCGGATGACGGTCTCGCCATAGTTGCGCTCGTCCAGCACGGAAAAGCCGGGGCCCGGCTCGAAGGGCGCCACTGCCGCCTCTTCGACCACGCACAGCGCGCCAGGGCGAAGCCAGCCGCCGGCTTTCGCCGACTGCAAGGCGCGCTCGCCAAGGCCCTTGCCATAGGGCGGGTCGGCAAAGACGAGGCCGAACGGCGCCAGCGTGCCCGCTTCGCCAAGGCCGGTGGCATCGCGGCGGAAGATCTTGGTGCGGCCGGTCAGGCCGAAGGCTTCGACATTGTCGCGGATCAGGCCACGGCCTTCGGCCGATTCCTCGATGAAGACGCCGTAGGAGGCACCGCGCGACAGCGCCTCGAGCCCCAGCGCACCGGTGCCGGCGAACAGGTCGAGCACGCGCGCGCCGTCCAATTGCGCGGCAAAGCGATGCGCCAGCACGTTGAAGACCGCCTCGCGGGTGCGATCGGTCGTCGGACGAATGGCGCTCGAGCGCGGCGTCGCCAGCGGACGCCCGCGAAACTCACCACCGACGATTCTCATCTCGCTTTGGGGCCTCGGGGACCATTGCGCGGACGCTCACCGCCGCCAGCCCCGCCCGGACGTTCGCCTCTCGGCTTGCCGAACGGTCTTGCACCGGCGGGTTTGCCATAAGACGGCTTGAACGATGCCTTGCGCGCCTTGGCTT
>NZ_RZPH01001368.1:0-1226 GCF_004022825.1 Mesorhizobium sp. M7A.F.Ca.CA.004.04.2.1 | reverse complement strand
GACAGGCGCGTGGTTAGGCCTGCATTGCAAATCCGATGGCGTCGCCGGGGCCGATGGCGTTATGATCTGCCCCATGGGCAGGCTTGCGATCCTTGCATGGGCATTTCTGGGACTTTTGCTGCTGAGCGCGGATGCGCAGCCGCAACGGCGCGTGGCGCTTGTCATCGGCAACGGCACTTACGCCGAAGCCGGCACGCTGGCCAACCCGGTCAACGACGCCCTCGACATCGCCGACAAGCTGCGCTCGATCGGCTTCGAGGTGATCGAGGGCAATGATCTCGGCAAGCGTGAACTCGAACGCAGCATCGGCGCGTTTTCCGATGCGCTCCAGGGCGCCGGCGTCGGGCTTTTCTACTATGCCGGCCACGGCCTGCAGGTCGACGGGCGCAACTACATCGTGCCGGTCGACGCCAGGCTGGACGTGCCCGTCAAGTTGCAGCTCGAAGCAGTGCCGATCGACGAAGTCCTCGACATCATGGAACAGCAGACCAAGGTCAGCCTGGTGTTTCTCGATGCCTGCCGCAACAATCCGTTTGCCCGCAGTCTCAGCCGCACCGCCACCACGCGCTCGGCGAAGGCGCTGGCCGGGCTGGCGCAATTCGATTCGACGCGCGGCTCGTTCATCGCCTTCTCGACGGCACCTGGCGCTGTCGCCATGGACGGCAGCGGACGCAACTCGCCTTTCGCCGCCGCCCTGCTGCGCCACATCGCCGAGCCCGGCCAGAGCATCAACGACATGATGATCGCGGTGCGCCGCGACGTGGTTTCGCAAACCCGCGAAACCCAGCGCCCCTGGGAGCAGGGATCGTTGCTCGAACGCTTCGAATTCGTCTCGGACGGACAACCCGCAGAGCCACAAAGGCCGGCCGCGGCGCCGGCGCCTTCAATGGAAGTGGCCGCACTTGAACGCTCTGTCGGCGACGACAAGGGATCGATCGAGAAATTCCTGCGCCAGGACTATCTGACGCCGGACACCGGGGCGATGAGCGAGACCGTCAAGCGGCTCTACGGCCCATCCGCCTTCATCTTCGGAACCCGCTACGACGCCGACGCCATCGTCAAGATCAAGGCCGACTGGTTCGCGCAGTGGGCCTCCTGGTCGCTAAGCATGGAGGCCGGCAGCCTGGAGGTCACTCCACAGGGCGAAGATCGCGCCGAGGCAGTCTTTGCGATGCGCTACGACTATCTTCCAAAGGACAGGTCGGCGGCACGCCTGACCGGCAAGG
>NZ_RZPH01001367.1:0-1226 GCF_004022825.1 Mesorhizobium sp. M7A.F.Ca.CA.004.04.2.1 | reverse complement strand
CGCTTCGGACAAGCGAGGGCGACGATGGGCGAGGGAGATCGTCTCGGGGACGGGCGAAGAGTCGGGGGAGAGTTTTCGCCGCCCTTTAGGGCGGACGGGGTTTGGGTGGAACTCCTGGGAATGAGCCCCGCGCCGGGGCTGCGGCGCGAGGCTCTTATCTCGGCCGGTCAGTCGGCCGGGTTCCAGATGATGGCGTAGGTGTCGTGATCGTCCTGGCCGGCGGCGCGGCCGAGATTGGCGTAGAGCTTGCGCGGTCCGAACTCCGGCGCTGCAATCGACAGGCTCACATAATCCTTGCCGGAAGTCTCGCCGGTGCGGATCCAGCCAGCGCCGACTTCGACCCCTTGCGTAAGCACCCGGAAGTCGGGATGGTTATCGGCGCTCTTGGCCTGGTTGGGGACGATATCGATGTCGGCGCGGACGCTGAGCGTCTTGAACTGGCCCTTGTAGGCGCCGTTTTCCTGCTTGTTGACGTAACCGATCGCGGTCATTTCGAAGTCTCCTTTTGTGGTTTCGCCGGGGACCATCCCCTGCGATGGCGCACCGTAATGGGCGCGTCAGGACCGCCTGAATCCGACAGGGCCGCAGCGACAGTGAAGGACCCGAGCGGGCAGCTTTTTTGTGAGCGAAGCGGCGCGAGGAAGCCGCCGCAGGCGGCGGGGAAAAAAGCTGATGGCGCGAGGGTTTCGGGCGGCCGGACCCGCCCATAGGTCGACAAGCCAGCCGCAGGGATGGTCCTTGGAGAGAGCATGGAGACCGCTCGCCAAGTGCGGTCTGTCAGCCAAGCAGGACGCCGGGATGAAACGGCCTGCAAAGATGCTGCGCCCTTATGCCGGATCGAGATCGTGCCAGCGGGTCGGGCGCCAGAGCAGACATCCGGCATGGTGCGATCTATGAAAGCAGGGCTCGCCAGCGGGAATTTGATACGCGAGGGGGCCAAAGTAAGGCTGGATGAGAAGCCGGTGCTACCTGCAGGTCCAGTGTCATGTGGCGGCGCTCGGGAAACCGCTACGCAATGTAACGCGCTCTTATGAGGCGAACAGACCGGCCCCAAAACCGATCGACCGGTGGTCGGCGCGAAACGCGTCATGCCTGTCCGAAAGCTGACAGTGGCAGAAGACGCATGTCGGGTTCCGCACAATTGACCATGCTGGATTTGTGAGGTTTTCAGGGAGAGCCATGCGTTCACTTCCCAGTGAGCTTTGGCACGGCATTTGCTCTTGATG
>NZ_RZPH01001366.1:0-1227 GCF_004022825.1 Mesorhizobium sp. M7A.F.Ca.CA.004.04.2.1 | reverse complement strand
GTCATAGGGTGTCAGCGTCGTCTGCAACTGGTCGGGCGCGACGACGATATGGTCGACCAGGACGCCCGGCACGCGCACGTCATGCGGTTTCAGCGTACCGTTTTCGACGACGCGCTTGACCTGCGCGATAACGATGCCGCCATTGTTACGGGCGGCGAGCGCCTGTTCGAGGCCACCGAGATAGGCGCCCTCATGCTCGTAGGTGAGGTTGCCGCGCTCGTCGGCTGACGTGGCGCGAATGATCGAGACCTGCGGCACGATGGAGCGGAAATAGAGCCATTCCTCGCCGTCGAACTGCTGCACCGAAACGATCGGCTCGCTTGCGGCGGCGTTCATGGCGCAGCCCTGGTGGCGCGGGTCGGCGAAGGTGTCGAGGCCGACCTTGGTCAGCACGCCCGGCCGCTTGGCGGCCGCTTCGCGGTGCATGTCGAACAGGATGCCGGACGGCACGTTGTAGGCGGCCACCGAATTGTCGCCGATCATCTTCCAGATCTGCGGCGGTTCGGAAGAGGAGGGGCCGGACGGGTAGGAGCCGCACAAAGTACGCTTCAGCAGGCCGGGCTTGGCCAGATGGTCGATGCCTTTGATGCCGTACATGTCGCCGGCGGCGATCGGGTGAAGTGTGGTGATATTTTTTGGGTGGCCTTCCTCCTCGAAGCGTTCGCCGATCGCGGCAAGCACCGCGTCCGGACAGCCGAGACCGCTCGACGACGACACGGAGACGACCATGCCGTCCTTGATCAGGCCCGCTGCCTGCGCTGCCGAAACGACCTTGCTCAATTCATGATCCCCGAACCGGCCGTCCTGTTTCGGGTGCGGCGATCCGGGCCACAGCTTTCCCTGACGACCAGATTGACCGCGCCGATATGGTCCTCGGCCCGCGTGGTGCGCGACTGGATCATTTTCAGCATGACATGGGCGGCGCGTTCGCCGAGGCCGGCCGAGTCCACCGCGACGCTGGTCAGCGCCGGCATATAGTGCTCGGCCTCGGCTACATCGTCGAAACCGACGATGGCGAAATCAACTCCCGGCTCAAGCCCGCGCTTGCGCAGCGCCAGCATGGCGCCAAAGGCGACAGCGTCGTTGAAGCAGAGCGCCGCGGTCGGCGGTTCAGCCATAGCGAGAGCGGTTTCCAGACACCCTATACCCCCTCTGCGGCTGGTCTCGCCCTCGACGACCAGTGCGTCGCGGGCGGCGATGCCCTGCGTCTCGCAGGCTTCGCGAAAT
>NZ_RZPH01001365.1:0-1229 GCF_004022825.1 Mesorhizobium sp. M7A.F.Ca.CA.004.04.2.1 | reverse complement strand
GAACGGCACGATGCCCGCCGACTGGAAGACCCGCTCCATGCCAACCGCCAGCTCTGCGAAGAAAGGATTGGTGAGATCGTTGATGACCATGCCGATGACATTGGAGTGCGCCTTGCGCAGATTGGCGGCGCCCCGGTTGTAGACGTAACCGACATCCTCGATCGCCTTGCGCACTTTGCTCGCTGTTTCGGGCCGGATCAGCCCGCTGCCCTGGAGCACGAGCGATACCGTCGATTTGGACACGCCTGCTTCGCGGGCGATGTCGAATATCGTCGCCTTGGCCCGGTTGGCCATCCAGATGCATCCTCCCCGACTGCAGGTCCAAAAGTATTGGAACGTTCTAATCTCTGCTCCGGTCGTGAGTCAATCGGGATTTTTCTCGCGTCTCGAATGCCGATCGTGCGTACTCAAATGGCTTGCTCCATAAGGCTTTTGTGTTGCAATGCAGCATTCTTCCTGCCGTGGAGTTCGAATCTTAAAGGTTCTTGATTTATTGGAACGTTCCATCTAGTAGCGTTGCGAAGGGAGAGATCGATGGACATTTCCTTGCCTGGTGAGGGGGGCGGCAGCACCCGGTACACGCTGGTCGGCGAACCGGTGCAGCCTGACATCGGCGCGCGATTTTCGCGTATCGCCTATGCCGCCGCGCACGTCGTTGCCGATCCGCTTGCCATGACCGATCCGTGGTCCAGGCCGGTGGTCGACTGGGACAGGACGATGACGTTCCGTCACCATCTGTGGCGGTTGGGATTCCGCATCGCCGAAGCGATGGACACGTCGCAGCGCGGCATGGGTTTCGACTGGGCAAACGCGCAGGAATTGATTCGCCGTTCGATCGCCGAGGCGCGTACCGTCGATGGCGCCGATCTCGCCTCGGGTGCCGGGACCGACCATCTGGCGCCCGCCGCCGCCAGGACACTGGACGATGTGGTCACCGCCTATGAGCGGCAATTCGCTTTCATCGAAGGCTTGGGCGGCAAGGCGATCATGATGGCCAGCCGGGCACTGGCGGCAGTTGCCAAGGGGCCGGACGACTATGTCAGCGTCTACGACCGCATCCTGTCCCAGGCATCCGGCAAGGTCATCCTGCACTGGCTGGGCGACATGTTCGATCCGGCGCTCAGGGGCTATTGGGGCAGCGAGAATTTCGAGACTGCTCTCGATACAGTTGTTGCCATCATCGAACGCCACTTTGGCAAGGTCGAGGGGATAAAAATCTCACTGCTCGA
>NZ_RZPH01001364.1:0-1231 GCF_004022825.1 Mesorhizobium sp. M7A.F.Ca.CA.004.04.2.1 | reverse complement strand
CGCTCTACAAGTATTGGCCTGCTCACATGTTTGTGCAATCGCCCCAGGTCGGCGACGAGACCGACGACGGATAAATTTTACGCCGCGTGTCTGTTTCTGCTATGGAGAACACGCAGTTGTGCGGACCTCGTTTTCGTCTGTACAAAGGCGGCTGTCACATTTTTGCAGTTTTCGTGGGCTTGTGCTTGCTTGAAAGCGCCGGCGTCCCACCTATAGGCGGTGCTCAAGGGTGGGCAGGGTTAAAGAAAGCAGTGAATGTTAGCGCGACCGATTGAACCGACCAACGCCGAGGCGGTGTTGGCTCCCCCGGCGGACGGCCGGACGCGCGGCGACGCTTTCGACCGTGCACAGCGTCATTCGCGCCGCGTGCGCGTTCTCAAATTTGCCGTGCCGGTGGCCGCGGCACTGATAGCGGTCGCTTTCCCGGTCTATTCCTATCTCGCCGCACCCGTCGCCGTGAAGGTTCAGGCGGAAGGCACTGCCTTTTCCAACGGCAAGCTGGTGATGGCCAATCCCAAGCTCAACGGTTTCACCAAGCAGAAGCAGCCTTATTCGATGACGGCGCTGCGTGCCATTCAGGATGTCAGCACGCAAGGTATCATCGAGCTGGAAGGCATCGACGCCAAGGTGCCGATCGCGCCCGACAATGTGGCGGCGGTCAAGGCCTCGCACGGCACCTACGATCGCGACGGCAATACGATGAATTTGACCAGCGACGTGACGATCACCACGACCGACGGCATGCAGGCCAAGTTCAAATCGGTCTTCCTCGACATGGGCAAAGGCACTATGAAGACGGGAGATCCCGTCGATGTCAGCCGTGGCGGGTCGCGGATCACGGCGGATACGATGTCGGTCCAGGACAATGGCAAGGTTCTGGTTTTCGAGAACAAGGTGCGCGTCAACATCGATTCCACCGCCTTGAAGGCGGCACAGGGAAACAGCGGAGAAACCAATGCGGCTCAGTAGTTCGACGCGGCTCGCGGCTGCAACTTCAGCGTTGCTGCTGCTCGGACTCGGGCCGTCATCGGCGCAGACGACCAGTCAATCAGGCCTCAAACTGTCCGGCGACAAGCCGATCCAGATCGAGAGCGACAAGCTGGAAGTCCGCCAGGCCGACAGTGTCGCCATCTTCACGGGCAATGTCAGTGTCGTCCAGGGGCCGACATTGATGAAGGCCGGCAAGATGACGGTCTACTACGTCAAGGACCCCAACGCCGCTGCCAAGGGC
>NZ_RZPH01001363.1:0-1238 GCF_004022825.1 Mesorhizobium sp. M7A.F.Ca.CA.004.04.2.1 | reverse complement strand
GGGTTACATCGACTGAAAGTCTCTGATGAGCGGATGCCTGCCGCCCGGAAACATGAGGACCGACGGGTCCGCGTCGGAGATTTCAGATTTCGGCCAGGCCGCGACGCGGCAGCGCCAAAACGCTGATCCTTCCAGCTCCTCCCATCAGACCAATCCTGCTATTCACCTCCGCCGCTGGTCCTGCGGCAATCTGTTGACGTTACTGCGCGGCCTCGCCAGCCGTGGCGTGACCAAAGATCGAGGGCAGGCCACGCGCCACGCCGGTGTCGACGGTAACGGTGGCGCTCATGCCGGTGCGCAACGCCATCTTGGCGTCCGCATCGATCAGTTCGAGACGAACCGGGATACGCTGTGTGACCTTGACCCAGTTGCCGGTGGCATTTTGGGCCGGCAGCAGCGAGAACTCGGCTCCCGTGCCGGCGCCGATCGCCTTGACCGTCGCCTCGAAGGTGCGCCCTGGATAGGTGTCGACCACGATCTCGGCCTTCTGGCCGGGCTTCATGTGGGTGAGCTGCGTTTCCTTGAAATTGGCATCGATCCAGGTGTCACCGGTCTCGACCAGCGAAAACAGCGGCGTGCCGGAACCGACATACTGACCGACCTTGAACGACGAGGCCTGGCTGACGATGCCGTCCGCCGGCGCCTTGACCGTTGTCTGGGCCAGGTCGTAGGCCGCCTTGTCGCGCGCGGCGAGCGCGGCCATCACGGTCGGGTGCTTGTCGGTCTCGATGTCGGGATTGCCGCCAAGGCCTGCCTTGGCGCTGATGATGCCTTGCTCGGCAACCGCCAGCTGCTGCTTGGCCTTGTCGAGATCGTTCTTGGCTTCGTCGAGCGACGATTTGGCGTTGATGCCCTTCTGGGCGAGATCGGCGGCGCGGTCGAACTGCGACTGGGCGAAGGCGACCTGGCTGGCATCGGACTTCTGCTGAGCCATCGACTGGCCATAGGCCGCGCGCAACTGCTCGACATTGAGACGCGCGCCCGCAACCGCGGCGTCGGCCTGCGCCAGCGCGATCCGGTAGGGCTCGGGGTCGATGGCAAACAGCTCGTCACCCTGCTTGACCAGCTGGTTATCGAAGATGTCGACCTTAACGATGCGGCCGGCCGTGTCGGAAGCGATCGACACCTTGGCCTGCTGCAGATTGGCGTTCTCGGTCTCCTGATAGCGGCCGCCGGTGACCCAGACATAGCCGCCGCCGACAGCCAATGCCGCAGGCAGCGCGACCATCAGCAGGAAG
>NZ_RZPH01001362.1:0-1239 GCF_004022825.1 Mesorhizobium sp. M7A.F.Ca.CA.004.04.2.1 | reverse complement strand
CTTCCGCGTGCTGCAGCTGATGCCGGGCATCGGCCCTTCGGCTGCCGCGCAGATCGTCGAGCCCATGACGACGGCGCTGGACGAGGCGATGGGGCTGGCCGGCTGGCGTCCGCCGCAACGCGCCGCCGATGACTGGCCGGGCTTCGTCTCGCTCTATTCCGGCCTGCGCGCCGGCGCCAAATGGCCTGCTGATCTCGAACAGATCAGGCTGTGGTACGAGCCGCATCTGGAGCGCATCCACGAGGATGCAACGACGCGCCGCGCCGATCTCTTGCAACTCGAGCAGATCGGCTCGGGCTACGCCTCGCGCGAACGCTTCCTGACAGAACTGACGCTCGATCCGCCGGACGCCACCAGCGACCAGGCCGGGCCGCCGCATCGCGACGAGGACTATCTGATCCTGTCGACCATCCATTCGGCCAAGGGCCAGGAATGGAAGAACGTCTTCGTGCTCAACACGGTCGACGGCTGTATCCCGGCCGATCTCGGCGTCGGCACCAAGGAGGACATCGAGGAGGAGCGCCGGCTGCTTTACGTGGCGATGACGCGAGCCAAGGACAATCTCAACCTGGTCATGCCGCAACGCTTCTTTCCGCACGGCCAGGCGGCGCGCGGCGACCGCCATCTCTATGCCTCGCGCACCCGCTTCATCCCGGCTTCGATCCTGGCTGCGTTCCAGCAGGTGTCCTGGCCGAGCGCACAGGCGGCACAGGGCAGGGCGGCTCGGCCGGAGGTGCGCGTCGACATCGGCGCGCGCATGCGCGGCATGTGGAAATAGCTGCGGGATAGCGCCCCATGTTGAAACCACCGGTCAGGGTCGCCATAGCGGGTGCGCTGGGCCGCATGGGCCGCGGGATGGCGTCCGCCATGCAGGGCGACGCGCGGCTGGCGCTCGCCGCCCGCTTCCACCGGCCGGGCAGTATCGGCGAAGGGCTGGTGAGCCGCGACGAGGCGCTTGCCGTGGCCGACCTGGTCATCGACTTCACCACGCCGGCTGCCTCGGCTGATCTGGCCAGCATTTGCGCCGAGCGCGGCGGGCCGTCCCTGGTCATCGGGTCGACGGGCTTCGATGCTGCTGAATTGGCTGCTATCGCCGACGCCGCGAAAACGATTGCCATCGTGCGCTCCGGCAGCTTTTCGCTCGGGCTCAACATGCTGGTCGG
Source organism: Mesorhizobium sp. M7A.F.Ca.CA.004.04.2.1 (assembly GCF_004022825.1). Taxonomy (NCBI): domain Bacteria; kingdom Pseudomonadati; phylum Pseudomonadota; class Alphaproteobacteria; order Hyphomicrobiales; family Phyllobacteriaceae; genus Mesorhizobium; species Mesorhizobium sp. M7A.F.Ca.CA.004.04.2.1. The sequence continues at coordinate 76 of NZ_RZPH01001362.1, read as the reverse complement.
GCTGGTCGAGCAGGCGGCGCGGGCACACGATCCCGATGACTGTGACGTGGAGATTGTCGCGGCACACCATCGCCAC
>NZ_RZPH01001361.1:0-1239 GCF_004022825.1 Mesorhizobium sp. M7A.F.Ca.CA.004.04.2.1 | reverse complement strand
GGTGACCGTCATCGGCCCTTCCGGCAGCGGCAAGACCACGCTGCTGCGTTGCGTCAACTTTCTCGAAAGCTATGACAGTGGTTCGATCCGCATCGACGGCAAGGAGGTCGGCTTTCGCGAAGCCGGAACCCGCCAGCGTCGCAGCGAACGCGATCTCGCCGCGATGCGCGCCGAGACCGGCATGGTGTTCCAGAGCTTCAACCTCTTTCCGCACCTGACAGCCGCCGGCAACATCATGCTTGGCCTCACCAAGGTGCGCGGCAAGAGCAACGCCGAAGCGCGCACCATCGCCGAACACTGGCTCGGCCGGGTCGGCCTCGCCCACAAGGCCGACAGCCTGCCCGCCGAACTGTCCGGCGGCCAGCAGCAGCGCGTCGGCATTGCCCGCGCCGTGGCCATGGGGCCGAAGATCCTGCTTCTCGACGAGATAACCTCCGCGCTCGACCCGGAACTGGTCGGCGAGGTGCTCGAGGTCGTTCGCAGCCTGGCCGAGGACGGCATGACGATGGTGATGGTCACGCACGAAATGGCGTTTGCCCGCGATGCCTCGAGCCGCATCATCTTCATGGCCGATGGCGGCGTCAGCGCGGCGGGTCCACCCGCCGAAATCCTGGCGGCCGACACCGACAATGAGCGCCTGCGCACCTTCCTGGCACGCTTCCGCGCCTCGCATTTCTAGAACGGGACAGCGAACGCTGTCGCAAGGAGCCTTCTTTCATGACGCCTTATATCCGGCTCGCCGCGTTGGGCCTGACGCTGCCCGAGCCGCCGACACCGATCGCCAACTTCGTCACCCATGCCGAAAGCGGCCGGCTGATCTTCCTGTCCGGCCAGGGTCCGCTGCGCACCGACGGCACGCTGTTTACCGGCAAGGTGGGGGAGGATGTCAGCGTCGAGCAGGCTTATGGCCATGCCCGCCTCACCGGCCTCAATCTGCTTGCCGTCATGCACGCAGCCACTGGCGACCTTGGCCGGATCGTGCGCGTCGTCAAGCTGCTCGGCTTCGTCAACGCCATACCGACCTTCAGCGACCACCCGAAAGTGGTCAATGGCTGTTCCGACCTGTTTGCCGATGTGTTCGACAATATCGGCGGCCATGCCCGCTCGGCGATCGGCGTCGGCTCCTTGCCTGGAAACATCACCGTTGAAATCGAGGCGGTTGTCGAGATCGCCGCCTGACCTTTAGAAGAATGGAATCCGAGAGATGAAAACCACGTCCACCGACGGCTCCAACACCAC
>NZ_RZPH01000135.1:0-9108 GCF_004022825.1 Mesorhizobium sp. M7A.F.Ca.CA.004.04.2.1 | reverse complement strand
GCCCTGCACGTCCCATTCCTGGATGCCGCCGGTAGGCAGGATGAAGGCGGAGCGGCCTTTCGCGGCGCCGAGCTTGGCGGCGATGGTCCTGGCGACCTGCCGACGATCGTCGGCATCGACGGTGATCGACGCGATCAGCCTGTTGTGGGCATGAAAGGGCCGCGTCGAGAATTTAGCCGGCAAATCCTGCCAGGTCGGCAGATCGACCATGTCGACCGCCCCGGGTGCGGCGATCTGCGGAGTGCCGCGAGCGCCGGCATTCTCCAGCCGGTCGGTGCCGGAACTGACGACGGAGCCCGCGAGATGATTGGTAATTTCCTGCAGGCTGAAGTCGAACACCGCGCAAAAATGGTCCTGACCGGCAATCGATTCGAAGGCGCGGCCGCCCATTCCGGTGGTGTGGAAGACGGCAACGTCATAGCCGCGCTGTTCCAGCGCCGGCTTCAGCGTCTTCATGTAGCGCAGGCAGCTGCTGCCGAGCGAGGTCATGCCGATGGTCGGGCCGATTGCTGGAGCCGACATGCGGGCCTCCAGCACAATCCTGGCCGCGCCGACGACCGCACCACAGGCCTGTGACAGGACCAGCCTGCAGATCGAGTTGAGGCCGTACAGCCCGCCGGCCCAGAGGATCATCATCAGGTCGGGCGCGACGCGCTCGGGCGGGATGAGATGCGAATAGGCGATGGTCGAGACGACGAATTTCGGCACACCGAGCGGCAGGCAAAGCGCCACGTCGAGCGCCAGATCTGTCCCCATCGAACCGCCGATGGCGATGAAAGCGTCGATCTCGCCGTTTTGATGGAGCTTGCGCACCAGCTGCACCGCGCCGCCGGCCATCAGCGTCATGGCGGTGTTCTCATCACCGCTCGAGACGATCTCGGCGATCGTCACATCCACGGCCCGGGCCACGGCATGCTTGTCGTGGTCCGGGCTGTAGGGCGGGTCGCCCAGCACGCTGACATCCATCATCACGGCGCTGCCGCCTGACTGCTCGATGCACTGTTTCATGAACAGCAGCTCTTCGGCCTTTGTGTCGCCCGTGCCGATGACCAGGATGCGGGGCGCTGTCTCCGAGGGCATCAGGCCTGCCTCCTCAAGATTTGCAGGTTTTCGCCGTTGAGGCGCATGGAAATCTCCCGTGCCGCCTCCCTCACGGCAAGTCCCCGCTCCGTGATCGCGGCTGCCGTCGTTCTGGCCTTTGGCGCCGCCACCGCGATGGTGCCGAGCGCAAAGCCATCCGCCCCGCGGATTGCCGCCGCGACGCTGATCACACCTTCCTCATAGCCCTGGTCGCAGATCGAATAGCCGCGCTCGCGCGCCTCGCTCATGCATCTTGAGATGGCGGCCGGCTCGATCAGCGTATGGGCCGTGAAAGCGTCGAGGGAACCCGTCAGGCACGCCTTGACGGTCTCGTCGCGGGCGAAGGCCAAATAGGCGATGCCCGACGCGGTCGAATGCAGGGGCAACAACTGACCGATGTCGATGTTGACCCGGTTCGCCCATGCCGGATGCTCGACATGGACGGTGACCAGCCTGTCGACGCCGAATTCCGACAAATGCACGGTCTCGGCCGTCGATGCTGCCAGGTCCCGCACCAGCGGAACAGCTGTCTGCAGGAAAGGAAAGCGCGCTTCGCGGATGCGCGCCAGCCGCGACAGGCCGGCGCCGAGGCGATAGTGCCGCGTGCCGATATCCTGCTCGACAAAACCATGGCCGGCCAGCGCAACCAGCAGCCGCCGTGTCGTCGCCTTGTCGAAGCCCGAGCGGCGCGCCAGATCGGACAGGCCGAGCTCGGGCTCGTCGACGCTGAACAGCTCCAGAAGCGAGATCGCTTTTCCGACCGTACTCAAATTTGCCTCCCGGTTCGGGACAATCATTTAACGTGTGAATTAACTTGACAGGCATCGGCATTGTTTGCAAGTCTATATTCAAAATAACGGTTCAAATAACGAACCAACCGCCAGAGTGCATGGGACAGGCCATTCGGCCGGCGAGCCTGAGGGTTTGCAAACAGGAGGGATCGATGACAGCAGTTGCAGAACAGGCGCCGGCCAACAGGCTGCGCAAGAACAGTCTTGGCGTCGGCGCCATCACCTTCATGGTGATTTCGGCGGCCGCCCCGCTCACGGCCGTCGCCGGCGGCACGCCGCTCGGCATGCTGATGGGCAATGGCGCCGGCTTTGCCGGCACTTATCTGATCGTGACTGTGCTGCTGCTTTTGTTCGCGGTCGGCTATGTCGCCATGTCACGCCATGTCGGCAATGCCGGCGCCTTCTATGCCTATGCCGCGCGCGGCCTCGGCAGCATGGCCGGCGGCGCCACGGCGCTGATCGCCATCCTGTCCTACAATGCCATGCAGATCGGGGTCATGGGCCTGCTCGGCGCCGCGACGTCAGGCCTGTTCGCCGGCTGGGGCATCAACCTGCCCTGGTGGGTGTGGAGTTTCATCGCCATCGCGCTGGTCGCCGTGCTCGGCTATCGGCAGGTCGACCTCTCCGCCAAGATCCTAACGGTGCTGGTGCTGTGCGAATATCTTGTGGTGCTGGTCCTCGACATCGCCATCCTCAAGACCGGCGGCGATAGCGGCCTGTCGGCGGCGCCGTTCAGCTGGAGCCAGATCACATCAGGCTCGCCGGCCATCGCCATTCTGTTCTGCTTTGCCGCCTTCATCGGTTTCGAGGCGACGACGATCTATGCCGAGGAAGCCCGCGATCCAAAGATCACCATTCCGCGCGCCACCTATTTTTCGGTCGTGTTGATCGGCGTCTTCTACATGCTCACGGCATGGCTGATGGCGGTCGGCGCCGGTGTCGACAAGCTGCTGCCGACGCTGCAAGGGCTGCAGGATCCGACGACCTTCCTGTTCGGCCTGTCGGATCGTTACGCCGGCACGATGCTGTCGCAGGCGATGAGCATCCTGTTCGTGTCGAGCCTGTTTGCCGGCGTGCTGGCGTTCCACAATGCGGTTGCGCGCTATATCTATGTCTCGGGCCGCGAAAAACTGTTGCCGCAGACGATTGGCGTGACGCATGCGGTGCACCAGAGCCCGCATGTCGCTTCCGTCATCCAGAGCGTGCTCGCTGCGGTCGTCGTCGGCCTGTTCGCCGTGCTCGGCCTCGATCCGGTGCTGGCGCTGTTTTCGTGGCTGACCAATGTCGCGACGCTCGGCGTCATCGTCATGATGGCGGTGGCCTCGCTTGCCGTGGTGATGTTCTTCCGCGCCAACCCGGCAGCCCAGGAGAACGCGCTGAAGACCACCATCCTGCCCGGGCTGACCTTCATCGCTTTCGTCATCATCATCTACCTGATCGTCATCAATTTCGGCAGCCTGTCCGGGGCCGGCGGTTTTCTTGGCGTGTTCCTGCCGGGGCTGGTGCTGATCGCCGCGATCGTCGGCCTGCTGCTGGCCAGCGCGCTGAAGAGCCGCGATCCCATAGCCTTCGAAAACCTCGGCCAGCCGCTGAAAGATTGAGAAAAGCAAAGGGGCGGCGTGCCACGCCGCCCTTACACCACAAGGGGAGTGGCGGATTTGAGCTTTGCCGAAAATATCACCGTTGAGGCTTTGGAAGCCGATCCCTACCCGATCTATGCAGAGCTCAGGCGCAGTGCGCCTGTCGCTTTCGTGCCGGCGGTCAACCTGTGGTTCGTCACCCGCTGGAAGGATGTCGAGAGCGTCGCCAAGTCGCCCGACATCTTCTCCGCCGTCGTCGGCTCATCGCCGGTCGAGCGCTCCTTCGGCAAGCCCACCATCCTGACCACCGATGGCGAAACGCATAAACAGCTGCGACAGGGCGTCGATCCGAAATACCGGCCGCGCACCGTTGCCGCCTATGCCGGCGACCTCGTGCGGTCGATTGCCGAACCTCTTCTCGACCGGATCGCCAACCAGGGCTCCGCCGAGCTGATGGCCGATTATTTCGAACCGGTGTCGACGCTCAGCCTGGCGCGCTCGCTCGGCCTTGCCGACATTGACATGCCGACGCTGCGCCGCTGGTTCTATGGCCTTGCCCAGGGCGCCATCAATTTCGAGAACGACCCGAAGCGGCAGGAGATCGCCGACGCGATCAGTGCCGAGGTCGGCGACGCCATCCTGCCGACGCTGGAAAGACTTGCGCGCCAGCCAGATGACTCGGCGCTGTCGCATATGCTGCACGATGGCATGCCGGAGGGCACGACGCGGCCGATCGATTTTTTGATGCCGAGCATCAAGGTCATCCTGCTTGGCGGCATGCAGGAGCCCGGACATGGCGCCGGCTCGATCCTGGCCGGTCTGCTGGCCCATCCCGAACAGATGCGGCAGGTGCTCGCCGATCCCGAGACCTTCGTGCCGAAGGCGGTCGACGAGGGCCTGCGCTGGGTGGCGCCGATCGGCACGCAGACGCGGCAGACGACACGGGCGGTCGAGCTTGGCGGCGTGACGATTCCAGCCGGTGCCGCGGTTGCCGCACTTGTCTCCTCGGCAAGCCGTGACGAGAGCCGCTTTGCCGATCCAGACCGCTTCGACATCAACCGCGACGAAGGCAACCATGCCGCTTTCGGCTTCGGCCATCATTTCTGTTCGGGCCGGTTTTTCGCACGCGAGCAGATGTGCCTTGCGGTGAGGCTGTTGCTCCTGCGCTTCCCCGATCTCAGCCTTGTGCCTGGCAAGGAGCCGGTGTTTCGCGGCTGGGAATTCCGCGCGCCAACCACATTGCATGTTTGCCTGGGAGTCCGTCACCCATGATCAGTCAGAATGCCATCGACACGCTGCGCAGGACGGAGATCGGCGCACGGGGCCTGTTCATCGATGGCGTGCAGATCGAGGCAACAAGCGGCGCAAGCCTGCCGGTGACGTCGCCGATCGACGGCCGGCCGTTCGCCAGCATCGCCGACGGCAACGCCGCCGATATCGACCGCGCCGTGAAGTCGGCGCGCAAGGCGTTCGAGAAGGGCTCGTGGTCGCGATCAGCGCCAGCCTTTCGCAAGAAGGTGCTGACGAAATTCGCCGAGCTGGTCGAAAAGCATGCCGACGAGCTCGCCGTGCTCGGCGTGCGCGACAATGGCACCGAGATCGGCATGGCCTACAAGGCCGAACCGCTCTCGGCCGCCGGCACCATCCGCTACTATGCCGAGGCGATCGACAAGGTCTACGGCGAGATCGCGCCAACGGCCGACAATGTGCTCGGACTGATCCACAAGGAGCCGCTCGGCGTCGTCGGCGTCATCGTGCCGTGGAACTTTCCGCTGATGATCGGCGCCTGGAAGATCGCGCCCGCACTTGCCGCCGGCAATTGCGTGGTGGTCAAGCCGCCGGAGATCGCTTCGCTGACGCTGCTGCAGCTGGCCGAATTGGCAAGCGAGGCCGGACTTCCCGCCGGTGTGCTCAATGTCGTCACCGGCCGTGGCGCGGTCACCGGCGAAGCGCTCGGCCTGCATATGGATGTCGACGCCATCGCCTTCACCGGCTCGGGGCCGGTCGGCCGACGGCTGCTCGAATATTCCGCTCGCTCCAATCTGAAGCGCGTCTTCCTCGAACTCGGCGGCAAGTCGCCCAACATCGTCTTTGCCGATGCTCCCGACCTGAAACAGGCGGCGGTCGTCTCGGCCAACGGCATTTTTCGCAATTCCGGCCAGGTCTGCGTCGCCGGCTCGCGGCTTCTGGTCCAGTCAGCGGTCTATGATCGGTTCATGGACGAACTTGTCGCGGCAACCACGCGGCTCAAAGTCGGCGATCCGCTCGATCTCACCAGCGATGTCGGCGCCGTGTCGAGCGCCGAGCAACTGAACAAGAATCTCGGTTTCGTCGCCAGAGCCACCGAAGAAGGCGCCCAGCTGGTCACCGGTGGCGAGCGGATTCTGACCGAGACCGGCGGCAGCTACATGGCGCCGACGATCTTCGAGAATGTCACGCAAGACATGCAGCTTGCGCGCGAGGAGGTGTTCGGGCCAGTGCTCGGCGTCATGCGCTTCGAGACCGAGGAGGAGGCGGTGCGGCTTGCCAATTCGACCGTCTACGGGCTCGCCTCGGCGGTGTGGACCGCCAACCTCTCCACAGCACACCGCATGGTGCGCGCCATCAATGCCGGCGTCGTCCACGTCAACACCTATGGCGGCGCCGACATCACCGTGCCGCTCGGCGGCGTCAAACAGTCCGGTTTCGGCCGCGACAAGTCGCTTCACGCGCTGGAGAAATATTTGGAACTGAAGACGGCGTGGATCGCGCTTTGAGCCTGGCGTCAGCGCCGGTTTTTCCGAGAGTCCGATCTTACTTCCGAAGCGCAGCGGATCGCATCGTAGCCCGCGGCGATCGATTCAATGGCGTCTCGTTCTCACTCACCCGAAAATTTTGAGAGAATATTCCCGGCTTTGGCGAGAACGGCGAAAGGCGTTCTTTGATAAACTTGATAGAATTTCTGAGGATGTGACCAAGGCTAGGCAATCCGCCTCGCTGCCATGACTTCACAACCACAGAGATCAATCATGTCCGACTTCAAGAACACTTTGCCATCTTCCCCGGGGTCAACCGTCAACCGGCGCAGTGGCCTTGCTCTGCTGTTCGCCTCGGCCGTGGCGATCGGCAGCCTGATGGCGCCCGGCGCATCGTTCGCCGAGGACAAAAAGGCGATCAAGGTGGGTATCATCAGCGGTGAGGACGAGGATGTCTGGCGAGTCGTCGTCGCCCAGGCCGCCGAAAAGGGCCTCTCCATCGAAACCGTGGTGTTCAACGACTACACCCAGCCCAATGAGGCGCTGGAGCGCGGCGAAATCGACGCCAACGCCTTCCAGCACCAGCCCTATCTCGACAACCAGATCAAGACTCAAGGGTATCATATCGTGCGCGTCGGCTATACCGGCGTGTGGCCGATCGGCCTCTACTCCAAGAAGTACAAAGCAGTCGCCGACCTGCCCGAGGGCGCGGTCGTCGGCGTGCCGAACGATCCATCCAATGAAGGCCGGGCGCTGCGCGTGCTGCAGAACGAGGGCGTGATCAAATTGAAGGACGGCACCGGCATTCTCGCCGCCACCGTCGACATCGCCGAGAACGCGAAGAAGGTGGTGATCAAGGAACTGGACGCCGGCATTGTCGGCCGCTCGGTCGAGGATCTCGACGCGGCCGTGGTCAACACCGACTGGGCGCTGAAAAGCGGCCTGACGCCGGAAAACCGCATCGCGCAGGAGCCGATCGCCGACAATCCCTACCGCAACTTCATCGCGGTGAAGGCCGGTAACGAGAACGAGGCCTGGGTGAAGACGCTGGTCGCCTCCTATCAGAACGAGGCGGTGAAGGCCGAGTTCGACAAGGTCTACAAGGGCACCGGCCTCAGCGCCTATTGATCCGGTCGACCGGAAGCCCGGTTCGATAGCAACAGCGGTCCGCGCTCAGGCGCGGGCCGCGATTGCGTTTTCGGGAACAGGAACATTCATGAACCAGCATATCACGGCATCCGGAGAAACCGCCGATCCGATCCATGCCCGGCCCGACGCGTCTCAGGACGTCGTGCGCCTCGTCGAGCTGAAGCGCCGCTTCGGTGCGACAGCGGCGCTCGACGGCATCTCGCTGACCGTGCGCAAGGGCGAGATCCTCGGTATCATCGGCCGCAGCGGCGCCGGCAAGTCGACGCTGATCCGCTGCCTGAACGGGCTGGAGCGTCCTGACTCCGGCGAAGTTTTCATCGAAGGCCGAGAGATCAGCCGGCTCGGCGAGCGCGACCTGCAGCCGCTACGGCGGCGCATCGGCATGATCTTCCAGCATTTCAACCTGCTGTCGGCCAAGACCGTCGAAGACAATGTGGCGCTGCCGCTCAAGATCGAGGGCCGCCCGAAGGCCGAGCGACTGAAGCGCGCCGCCGAACTGCTCGACCTCGTCGGCCTGTCCGAGAAGGCAAAAGCCTATCCGGCGTCACTGTCGGGCGGCCAGAAGCAGCGTGTCGGCATCGCCCGGGCGCTGGCAGCACGCCCGGCGCTGCTCTTGTCGGACGAAGCCACCTCGGCGCTCGATCCGGAAACAACGCGCTCCATCCTCGCCCTTCTCAAGGACATCAACCGGCAGCTTGGGCTGACCATCCTTCTGATCACCCATGAGATGGAGGTGGTCCGCTCGATCGCCGACCGCGTTGCGGTGATCGACGCCGGGCGCATCGTCGAGCAAGGGCCGGTCTGGTCGGTGTTTGCCGACCCACAATCAGACATCACCAAAAGCCTGCTCGGCGCCATCCGGCCACAGCTGCCAGCCGAACTGGCGGCCCGGCTGCTGCCGGCGGCCGGCGCGGAGACGATCCTGCGCGTCGACGTGGCCGGTGATGCGGCACGCGGCCCGTTGCTGTCCGACCTTGCCACGGCTGTTCCAGGCGCCTTCCGCCTCATCCACGGCGGCATCGACCATATCCAGCAACAGCCCGTCGGCACGCTGTTCCTGTCTGTTCCCGGCAGCGATGCAAATCATCTCGCTGACATCATCACATTCCTGAAGACCCGCCAGGCGCGGGGGGAGGTGCTTGGCCATGTCGCCGATCCTGTTTGAACTTCTGCTGCGTTCGATTTGGGAAACCGTCCTGATGACAGCCGCCTCCGGCCTCATCTCGCTGGTCTTCGGCCTGCCGCTCGGCCTGGCACTGATCGCCACCGAACGCGGCGGGATTGCCGAAAGCCTGTGGGTGAACCGGGCGCTCGGCGCCGTCATCAACGGCTTCCGTTCGGTGCCCTTCATCATCCTTCTGGTGGCACTGATCCCGGTGACGCGGCTGATCGTCGGCACCTCGATCGGCACATGGGCAGCCATCGTGCCGCTGTCGATCGCCGCCACGCCCTATTACGCGCGCATTGCCGAAGTGTCGTTGCGTGAGGTCGACCGTGGCTTGATCGAGGCGGCGCGCGCCATGGGCGGCAACCGCTGGACGATCATCCGCGAGGTGCTGGTGCCGGAAGCCCTGCCCGGCATCGTCGCCGGCTTCACGGTGACGCTGGTGACGCTGATCGGTGCCTCGGCCATGGCCGGCGCCATCGGCGCCGGCGGCCTCGGCGACCTCGCCATCCGCTACGGCTATCAACGATTTGAGACGTCCGTCATGATCGCGGTGGTCATCGTGCTGATCATCCTGGTCTGCGGCATCCAGTGGGCGGGGGACCGGC
>NZ_RZPH01001360.1:0-1242 GCF_004022825.1 Mesorhizobium sp. M7A.F.Ca.CA.004.04.2.1 | reverse complement strand
GACGGCGTCAGGCTGCCGCTGAAGGCCGATCCGTTCGCCTTCAAGTCCGAACTGCGTCCGGCCACCGCTTCGGTCGTGGCCGTGCCGCCGGCGCATGAGTGGGGCGACGAGGCGCATCGCAATTTCTGGCGCAATGCCGATCACCGGCGCGAAGCCATTTCGATCTACGAGGTCCATGCCGGCTCCTGGCAGCTTCGCGACGACGGTACGTTCCTGTCATGGGACGAACTGGCCGACCGGCTGATCCCCTATGTGGTCGAGACCGGCTTCACCCATATCGAATTCATGCCGATCTCCGAACACCCGTATGACCCGTCCTGGGGCTACCAGACGACCGGCCTCTACGCGCCATCGGCCCGCTTTGGCGATCCGGACGGCTTTGCCCGCTTCGTCGACGGCGCCCACCGTGCCGGCGTCGGCGTTATTCTCGACTGGGTGCCCGCGCATTTCCCGGTCGATGAGCACGGCCTGGCCAATTTCGATGGCACCGCGCTCTATGAACATGCCGATCCGCGCAAGGGGTTTCATCCCGACTGGAACACCGCGATCTACAATTTCGGCCGCCGCGAGGTGGTGTCGTTCCTGGTCAACAATGCGTTGTTCTGGGCCGAGAAATACCATGTCGACGGACTTCGCGTCGATGCGGTCGCCTCGATGCTGTACCTCGACTATTCGCGCAAGGCCGGCGAATGGATCCCCAACGAGAAAGGCGGCCGCGAGAATCTCGAGGCGGTCAGCTTCCTGCAGAAGATGAACAAGGAGGTCTACGGCCACCATCCGGGCGTGATGACCATCGCCGAGGAATCGACCTCTTGGCCGAAGGTCTCGGCACCGGTGCATGAAGGCGGGTTGGGCTTCGGCTTCAAGTGGAATATGGGCTTCATGCACGACACGCTGGAGTATTTCTCCAAGGAACCGATCTTCCGAAAACACCACCACAACGACCTCACCTTCGGCCTGACCTACGCCTTTTCGGAGAATTTCGTGCTGCCGCTCTCGCACGACGAGGTTGTGCACGGCAAAGGCACGCTGCTTGGCAAGATGGCCGGCGACGACTGGCAGAAGTTTGCGACGCTGCGCGCCTACTACGCTTTCATGTGGGGCTATCCCGGCAAGAAGCTGCTTTTCATGGGGCAGGAGTTCGCGCAGCGCCGCGAATGGAGCGAGGCGCGCGCGCTCGACTGGAACCTGCTTGAATTCCGGCCGCATCGCGGCGTCTGGCAGACGGTGCGCGATCTCAAC
>NZ_RZPH01001359.1:0-1244 GCF_004022825.1 Mesorhizobium sp. M7A.F.Ca.CA.004.04.2.1 | reverse complement strand
GGCGGGTTTCAACCCGCCATTCTCGGTCACCGCCTATCTCAGGGCGTTTGCCGCCTCGCTGCTGCGTGCCGTCAGCCTGAACAGCTGGGTCGGCGTGTCGGTGCTGGCACTGGCCGGCTGGTTTGCCGCCGCCCGCGCCGGCTTCCGCCTCGACCGCCGCGCCGGCATCCTGTTTGCGGCACTGGTGCTCGGCGCGCTGGCGAAGTTCACCGTCTTTCCGATCCACGACACGCGCATCTATTTCCCGCATCTGATCCCGCCATTCCTGCTGCTGGCGACGCCGTTCATGGCGCTGTGGGCAGCCGCGGCTCGTGGCCAGAATCGCGCGCCCTTGCCAATCATTCCCGGAGACAAGCCATGAGTTCGCTATCCAGCCTGGCGCGCGTTGCCCTGTCGCTTGGTCTTCCAAGTAGTGTTCTCGATCGCGGGCCGTCGCTGCGCGGCACGAAGTTCCTGGCCAGGGCGGCGCTGAAGGCGCGATTTGGTGGGGCAGGGCGACCGTTCCAGATGGTCAATGTCGGTGCCTGCGACGGTGCGCTGTTCGACGATGTGACGCCGTGGCTGCACCGCATAGCTGGCGCACGCGCGATGCTGGTCGAGCCGATGCCGTACAATCAGAAACGACTGCGCGCCAACTACCCCGACACCAGCCGGTTCATCATCGAGCCGGTGGCGGTGACGAAGACAAAGGGCACGATCACCGTCCACACTTTCGATGCCGCCGCGCTCGAGGCCGGCACGTTGCCCATCGAGTTCATCGGCTGCTCGTCGGTCACCGACACCAATCTGATGTCGGGCAAGAATGCCTGGGGCGAGGCCGACACCAACTTCAACAAGTTCGCGCCGCATCTCAGGGACATCGAGGTGCCATCCGAGACCTTGCAGACGCTGCTCGACCGCAATGGCATCACCCATATCGACGCCTTTCTCGTCGATTGCGAGGGCGCCGACTGGATCGTCTTCGAACAGCTCGACCTCAAGCGCTACCGTCCCGGCATGATCAAGGTCGAGGTCGGCGCGCTGCCCGCGGCCGAGATCGGCCAGGTCGTGGTCAAGCTGAAGACAGCAGGTTATCAGGTCGGCTTCCAGGCCGAGGACATCTGGGCCTTCGCCTGAGTTATAGCCTTCACCTTGGAAGGCGAACCGCCAAGGGTCCGACGGGAAGCATTCTGCCGTCTGGTCGCTCGGCTTTTTGCCAATGTCGCAAACAGGCTTCAATCGTGCTGCTGCTCCGCCTTATAGTC
>NZ_RZPH01001358.1:0-1246 GCF_004022825.1 Mesorhizobium sp. M7A.F.Ca.CA.004.04.2.1 | reverse complement strand
GGGTAAAGGCAGCCATGGCAAGCGGCGATCGCCCGCAGCCTGTAAGGTGCTGCGACAAAAATTTGTTTCGGATGAGCGCGGAGAAATATCATGGCGGGTAGCGTCAACAAGGTCATTCTGGTCGGCAATCTCGGCGCGGATCCCGAAATCCGTCGCCTGAATTCGGGTGAGCCGGTCGTCAACATCCGCATCGCCACATCGGAAAGCTGGCGCGACAAGAATTCCGGCGAACGCAAGGAAAAAACCGAGTGGCACAACGTCGTCATCTTCAATGAGGGCATCGCCAAGGTGGCGGAGCAGTATCTGAAGAAGGGCATGAAGGTTTATGTCGAGGGCCAGTTACAGACGCGCAAATGGCAGGACCAGACCGGTGCCGACAAGTACACGACGGAAGTCGTGCTGCAGAAATTCCGCGGGGAGCTGCAGATGCTCGACGCACGCGGACAGGGCGAGGGCGGTCAGGTCGGCGGCTATACCGGTGGCGGCAGCAGCCGTGGTTCCGATTTCGGCCAGTCCAGCCCGAGCGAAGGCTTCAATCGCGGTGGCGGCGGTGCCAAGAGCGGCGGCGGCGGTGGTTCGTCGCGCGAATTGGATGACGAAATCCCGTTCTGATCGCAACAGTTATGTCGGACACAGTGCCCCGAGAGTCGTTCATGGACTTTCGGGGTTTTGCATCGTGATTGAGGCTGACCGGGCCGATCAACGAAATACGGTGAGAGGACGAGTTGGGTGAAAGCGCGGGTAAAGTGGGTCGAGGAGCGCACCTTCGTCGGGGAATCCGGCAGCGGTCACAAGGTCGTGCTCGGAACAGCGCACGGACCGGAAGGCAGGACGCCGGGTCCAAGCCCGATGGAGCTGGTGCTGATCGGCACCGGTGGCTGTTCGGCCTATGATGTCGTGCATATCCTCGAAAAGGGCCGCGAGGCGGTCGAGGACTGCGTGGTCGAGCTTGATGCCGAGCGGGCCGAAACCGAGCCAAGAGTGTTCACCCGCATCCACATGCATTTCGTCGTCAAGGGCAGGGCACTCTCCAGCGTCAAGGTGAAACGCGCGATCGACCTTTCGATCGAAAAATATTGCTCGGCCTCCGCGATGCTGGCCAAGACCGCCACGATTACCCACGATTTCGAGGTCATCGACACGACGGCGAAATAGGCAGTAGGCAGTAGGCAGTAGGCAGTAGGCAGTAGGCAGTAGGCAGTAGGCAGTAGGCAGTAGGCAGTAGGCAGTAGGCAGTAGCTGTCTC
>NZ_RZPH01001357.1:0-1252 GCF_004022825.1 Mesorhizobium sp. M7A.F.Ca.CA.004.04.2.1 | reverse complement strand
AACGGGGATCATCGTGATAGCCGAGGATCGAATTCTCGTTCTCCTCGAAGGCCAGCACCAGCCCGACGTGATGGCGGTCCTCCGGCACATGCGCCAGGCCGCGGTCGCGCAGTTCGCCCGGGTCGGCGGCGCCGGTCAGGTCGATCGGCTTGCCGTCGAGCATGACCGAGCCGGACACCGCACGCCTGATGCCGGAAATCGCCTCGAGCAGTTCGGATTGTCCGTTGCCGGCGACACCGGCGATGCCGACGATCTCGCCGGCCCTGATATCGAAGGAGATGTCGTCGACCATGGTTACGCCGCGCGTATCCTTCACCGTCAGGTTCTTGACAGCGAGCTTGACGGCGCCGGCCTCGGCCTCGCCCTTCTCGACCCGCAAGAGCACGCGCCGCCCGACCATCAGCTCGGCCAGTTCCTCGACAGTCGTCTTCCTGGTTTCGCGCGTCGCCACCATCGTGCCCTGGCGCATCACCGACACGGTGTCGGTGATGGCCATGATCTCGCGCAATTTGTGGGTGATCAGCACCACCGTCTTGCCCTGGTCTTTCAATTGCCCGAGGATGCGGAACAGGTGGTCGGCCTCGGCCGGCGTCAGCACGCCCGTCGGCTCGTCGAGGATCAGGATCTCGGCGCCGCGATAGAGCGCCTTCAGGATCTCCACCCGCTGCTGCAGGCCGACCGGCAATTCCTCGATGATTGCATCGGGATCGACTTCCAGCCCGTATTCACGCTCCAGCCGCTCCAGTTCGGAGCGCGCCTTGGCGATGCTCTTCTTCAAGAGCGCATCGCTTTCGGCGCCGAGGATGACGTTCTCCAGCACCGTGAAATTGTCGACCAGCATGAAGTGCTGATGCACCATGCCGATGCCGAGCGCGATGGCGTCATTGGGGGTTTTGATCGAGGCCGACTGGCCGCCAACGCGGATCTCGCCGCTGTCGGCCTGGTAGAAGCCGTAGAGGATCGACATCAGCGTCGACTTGCCAGCTCCGTTCTCGCCGACAATGCCGTGGATCGTGCCGCGACCGATCTCAAGGTTGATGTCCCGGTTGGCGCGCACCGCACCAAAACTCTTGTTGATGCCGATCAACTCGATTGCGGCTTGCGCCATGCAGCCTGTCCCACTCTTATTTTTTTATCGCTTGGTCAAAACGCCTAGCATGACGCTCCGCCCGTGCCAATTGGCGGAGCCGGTTCACTCTCGACAAATCCCGGTGCGCTTGTCAATTTGCAACGTGGCCGGGGCCTTCACATT
>NZ_RZPH01001356.1:0-1255 GCF_004022825.1 Mesorhizobium sp. M7A.F.Ca.CA.004.04.2.1 | reverse complement strand
GGCGCGGTCGAGCGTGGCGTCGGCAAGCCGCAAGCCGACTTCATTTTCGACCTGCTGGCCAAGTTCGCCGACTATGGTTTCAACAAATCGCACGCCGCCGCCTATGCGGTGGTTTCGTACCAGACCGCCTATCTCAAGGCGCATTATCCGGTCGAGTTCCTGGCGGCGTCGATGACGCTCGACATGGGCAACACCGATAAGCTCGCCGATTTCCGCCAGGACGCGCTGCGCCTTGGTATCGAGGTTTTGGCGCCTTCGGTGATGTCGAGCTTTCGCCCCTTCGAGGTCGGTGAGAACCGCATCTACTATTCGCTGGCAGCGCTCAAGGGTGTCGGCGACGCTGCGGTCGAGCACATCGTTGCCCAGCGTGGCGAAAAGCCGTTCAAGAACCTCGCCGATTTCTGCGAGCGGGTCGATCCCAAGATCGTCGGCAAGCGTGTCTTCGAAAGCCTGATCATGGCCGGCGCGCTCGATTGCTTCGGCCACGACCGCGCATCGATGATGGCGGGCGTGGAACGCATGATGGGACTGGCGTCGCTGGCGCAGCAGAACGCGGTTTCCGGCCAGCACGACATCTTCGGCGCTTCGCTCGGCGCCCAGTCGCAGGCACTTAATCTGCCGGCGACGGAGCCATGGCTCGCCGCCGACCGGCTGCACCGTGAATTCCAGGTGGTCGGCTTCTATCTCTCGGCGCACCCGCTCGACGAGTACAAGGCAGCCCTGCAGAAGATGCGGGTTCAGACCTGGGCCGAGTTTTCGGCGGCCGTCAAACGCGGTGCCGCCGCCGGCCGTCTGGCCGGCACGGTGACGTCCAAGCAGGAGCGCAAGACGCGCACCGGCAACAAGATGGGCGTTATCGCCTTTTCCGACACATCCGGCCAGTACGAAGCCGTGCTGTTTTCCGAAGGACTGGCGCAATATCGCGATCTGCTCGAGGCCGGCCGCTCCGTGGTCATCACCGTTGCCGCCGAGGACAGGCCGGAAGGCGTCAATCTGCGCATCAACTCGGTGCAGTCGCTGGAGGACGAGGCAAGCCGTATCCAGAAGGCACTTCGCATCTTCGTGCGCAACGCCTCGCCGATCAACACGCTGGCCGGCCAACTGACTGTCAGGGGCGAGGGGCAGGTCAGCTTCGTGCTGATCAAGGACGAAGGCGAGGGCGAAATCGAGATCGAGCTGCCGAACCGCTACCGGATTTCGCCGCAGATCGCTTCGGCGATGCGCGCGGTGCCGGGTGTGGTCGAAGTGGAGCTGG
>NZ_RZPH01001355.1:0-1257 GCF_004022825.1 Mesorhizobium sp. M7A.F.Ca.CA.004.04.2.1 | reverse complement strand
GCCCGAAGCCATGGTCTCGGCGTCTTCCAGCGAAATGTCGAGACCCGCGACCGGGTTGAGGCCCGCTGCCGTGCGCTCCCTCGCCGTCGCCGCCCCACCCATCGAGGTGCCGCGCGAACTGCGTCCCGGCGAGCTTGAACGCTCGGGTATCTTCTTCGACGGCTTCGGCGATTTGCCGCCGTCGCCCTTGCCGGCAAGACGCCCTTCCTTCTCGGCCTCCTGCTCGATCTGCTCGGCCCAGTCCGCGATCGAACCGGTCAGCGGCGTGCCAGAGAGCTCCGGCTGCGGCATCTCGGCGAAGCCGCCTCTGTGCAGCGGCTCCGAAGCGTCGAGGAAATCGGTCAGCGGACTGCGCCGCTTCGGCGCGGCGCGGTCGTCATTCGCCGTCGGCGGCGTTTTTTTGTCGGGAGATTTGGCCATGTCCCGAATATGGGATTTCCTGGCCAAAATGGAAAGAGCGCGGTGGGGAGAGGCGTGCCGGACAGCGCTGCTCCTGACAGCAGGCTGTCAGGAGCAGGCGGGAAGGTACGCCCGAAAGCCTCTTGTCGCTACACGCCCCTGGCGGCTGATGCGACCTGCGTAGCCGACCCGTTCAGGCGCGGCACCACGACGAGGCGTTTGATCTTGCCCTTCTTGAAGGCGGCGAGGAAACGCGCATAATCCTTGAAGGCGACGCAGCCGCTCGACTGGGCGTAGCGGCCCCGAAGCAGATACGTATGGGCCAGAAACCCGTCGCGATTGTACTTGTTGCGGCCATCGACCGGCGTCAGGCGCAAGGCCTCCACACCATGAAAGCGCGACTCGCGCAGCGACAGATTGTAGGTGTTGGGCGGTGTCGGTCCGCGGTTCTTCTGGTCGGCATAGCGCGGCTGGTCCGTCATCGCGCCGATGCCAGAATGCGCCTCGAGCCTTGAGCCGTCAGGCATGTAGACGGTGGCGGCGCTGATATCGTAGACGGCGACGCCATTGCCGGCGCCGCTTCTGGATCCCGGCGAGTTGAACAGGTTCCTGAACGCCTTGCCAAGGCCGCCCGAAGGCGTGTCCGGCTTGGCGTAGGCCAGCACATCGCCGCCATCGGCCGGCCGGCCTTGCCGCGCCGGTTTTGCCGGCTGGGCCTGCTGGACCGTCTCACGCGCCGGCTTCGATTGCTGGGCGGGCTTGGGCTGCTGAACAGATTTGGGCTGCTGGACCGGCTTAGGCTGCTGCTGCACGATTTTGGGCTGCGGCGGGTCGAATTGCGGGCGGCGGGTCGGCAAC
>NZ_RZPH01001354.1:0-1257 GCF_004022825.1 Mesorhizobium sp. M7A.F.Ca.CA.004.04.2.1 | reverse complement strand
CCTCGAGCGTCGCCGAGCCCATATGCGGCAAAAGCACGACCTTGTTCTTGGCGGCGAGCTTCAGCAGCTTGCTGTTCAAAGCCGGCTCATGCTCGTAGACGTCGAGGCCGGCCCCGGCGATCTTGCCGTCCTGAATCAGCTTGACCAGCGCTTCCTCGTCGATGATGTCGCCGCGCGCGGTGTTGACGACATATGCGGTGGGCTGCAGCAGCGCCAGCCGCCGCGCTGAAAGCAGATGGAAGGTTGCCGGCGTCGAGGGACAGTTGACCGAGATGATATCCATGCGGGCCAGCATCTGGTCGAGGCTTTCCCAATACGTCGCCTCCAGCCCGTCCTCCACGGCCGGCAGCACGCGGTGGCGGTTGTGGTAGTGGATCGACAGGCCGAAGGCCTTGGCCCGTCTGGCGACGGCGGTGCCGATTCGCCCCATGCCGACAATGCCGAGCCGCTTGCCCCAGATGCGCCGGCCCAGCATCCAGGTCGGAGACCAGCCGGCCCATTTCTTGTCACCGGTGAGCACATTGGCGCCTTCCGCCAGCCGCCGCGGCACCGCCAGCATCAGCGCCATGGTCATGTCGGCGGTGTCCTCGGTCAGGACATTCGGCGTGTTGGTGACGGTGATGCCCCTCTTGGCCGCGGCCGCGACATCGATCTTGTCGACGCCATTGCCGAAGTTGGCGATCAGCTTGAGGTTGTCGCCGGCCTGGGCGATCAGTGCGGCGTCGATCTGGTCGGTTACCGTCGGCACCAGCACGTCGGCCTCCTTGACTGCCGCGACCAGTTCCGGCTGCGTCATCGGCCGGTCCTCGACATTCAGCCTTGCGTCGAACAACTCGCGCATGCGGGTCTCGACCGGGTCGGGCAGCTTTCGCGTGATGACGACGAGAGGCTTCTTTTTGCCTGCCATTGTTTCCCTCCCGAGTACTTGCCGCAATTCCGAACGCAAAACCGCATCACACTTTTGCTGGAATTGCTTCTAACCCGATCTCGTTGAGACCTCTTTAACCAAGACCGGCGAAACTGAAAGCCGGTCGCGGTGCCGATTACTCCCTGTAACAAGCGGTGCCGCCGAAGACAAAGAAAAAGGGGCGCCGAGGCCGATGGGCAAGCGCCGAAAGGAATGAAAGTGTCTGGTTTCGCGTCGCTTCGCCTGACCCTCAGCGCAGCATTTCTCGGCGCTCTGCTTTATTCTCCGCTTGCCGTGGCGCAGAGTGCCGCTGCACCTGCCCAGGGCGTCGTCACGCTTGGTCCGAGTGG
>NZ_RZPH01001353.1:0-1260 GCF_004022825.1 Mesorhizobium sp. M7A.F.Ca.CA.004.04.2.1 | reverse complement strand
CCTGAAGGCCGGCGAGATCGACGAAGTCGTCCTGGTCGGCGGCATGACCCGCATGCCCAAGATCCAGGAGATCGTGAAGCAGTTCTTCGGCAAGGAGCCGCACAAGGGCGTCAATCCGGATGAAGTCGTTGCTCTCGGCGCCGCCATCCAGGCCGGCGTGCTGCAGGGCGACGTCAAGGACGTGCTGTTGCTCGACGTGACGCCGCTGTCGCTCGGCATCGAGACGCTGGGTGGCGTGTTCACCCGCCTGATCGAACGCAACACGACGATCCCGACCAAGAAGAGCCAGGTGTTCTCGACGGCCGAGGACTCACAGTCGGCCGTGACCATCCGGGTCTTCCAGGGTGAGCGCGAAATGGCCGCCGACAACAAGGCGCTCGGCCAGTTCGACCTGGTCGGCATCCCGCCGGCGCCGCGCGGCGTGCCGCAGATCGAGGTCACCTTCGACATCGACGCCAACGGCATCGTCAACGTTTCGGCCAAGGACAAGGGCACCGGCAAGGAACACCAGATCCGCATCCAGGCATCGGGCGGTCTTTCGGACGCCGACATCGAGAAGATGGTCAAGGACGCCGAGGCCAACGCCGAGACCGACAAGAAGCGGCGGGCGCTGGTCGAGGCCCGCAACCAGGCCGAAGCGCTGCTGCATTCCTCGGAGAAGTCACTGAAGGAATATGGCGACAAGGTTTCGGAAGGCGAGCGCACGGCGATCTCCGACGCGATCGCGGCGCTGAAGACCGCGACCGAAGGCGACGACCCGGCCGACATCGAAGCCAAGAGCCAGGCGCTTGCCGAGGCTTCGATGAAGCTTGGCCAGGCCATGTACGAGGCTTCGCAGAAGGAAGCGGCGGAAGCCGACGCCAAGGCGGACGCCGCCAAGGACAGTGACGTTGTCGACGCCGATTTCGAGGAAATCGACGAGGATGACGACAAGAAGAAGTCGGCCTGAACCGTTTGACGGCAAGGTAAAGCGAAAAGCCCGGCGAAGGCCGGGCTTTTTTGCAACCCCTTGCAGAAAAACAGCGGGCCTTGCTGAAAAAATGCAGGCAAAGCCGCGTCGACACTGGCATCCCCCTTCCATCGCACCTAAATCGAAGCGTCAGTGCCGGCAAAGAGACGCAACAATGCTTCAAGACGTTGAGCATCCGGACAGCGGGAAAAAATGAAAGCTGATTTCTACGAGACGCTGGGCGTCCAAAAAGGCGCCGACGAGAAGGAGCTCAAGAGCGCTTTCCGCAAGCTCGCCATGCAGTTCCATCC
>NZ_RZPH01001352.1:0-1261 GCF_004022825.1 Mesorhizobium sp. M7A.F.Ca.CA.004.04.2.1 | reverse complement strand
CCGTGGACACGGCGTCGTTGCCCAGGCGGTGGGCGGTGGCGGTGGCGCCGGCGGCATGGATTCGCTGGCCATGGGCCAGTCGGCGGCCGGCTCGCAAGGTGGTATCGGCGACGCTGCGGCGTCGGCCGCTAGCACGGACAGCCAAGTCTGGGTCAAGGGCGCAAGTTCGTATGCGATGTTCGGCCAGAGCGCGACAGGCGACGGCAATGCCCATGCGGTCGATCTGACGGCGGGTGACAGCCTGTTCGCGCAAGGTGCGGATTCCGTGGCTGTCTATGGCGAGAGCACGGCCAAGGGCGCCAAGGGCAACATCACCATCAACCTGAATGGCCAGTACACGATCGGCGGTGCCGGAACCGGCGTGGCGGCGATGCTTGTCGGGGGCGCAGACAACACGCTGAACAACCACAGCCTGCTCTATGCGATGGGGGCAACGCCGAGTTTCACCATCCAGGCGTCGCAATTTCAGGCATTCCAAGCCTTCCTGTTGGCGCCCGGTCCCGTCGTGCCGACGAATGCGATCCTGGAATCGCTTCTGGACGATTTCAGCCCACTGGCTATCACCGGCACATCGGGCGATGACCATGTGGAGAATTCGAAGAGCGCCGACACGCTCGGACGGGTGATCGGCAACATGGACCTCGGCGGCGGCACGAACAGCTTCCACAATATCGCCGACGCCTCGATGGTCGGCCTCAAGACCATCGATCTCGGCGGCGGCAAGTTCACCAATGACGGGCTGTTTACCAATCAGGGCATCGGCGTCGTGGCCAAAGTGGATGTCACGGGCGGCTTCACGCAGATATTCTCGGGCGACTTCGTCACCGACGTCGATCTCAACAACCAGATCACGGATGCCCTGGCACTAACGGTGGCCGGAGACTTCGATGGTGAAGCGCCGTTGAATTTCCTGTCGATCGACAAATTGTTCGCCGAATATGTGCTGGCCACCGGATCGGCGATGACCGATTCCGGCATCACGCCCACGACGCTGCATCCGGCGGTCGGCTTCAATTTCCTGACCAAGGTGGTCGGCGGAACGGATCTGGTTCTCTATGCCGACAATCCGACTTTCCTGGAGTTGGCACAGGATCCTAACTCCGGCACGACCGATCCCGGCGTCTTCCAGATGGCGCAGTATCTCGATGATGTCGAGGCTTCTTCGAGCCCAGACAATCCGATGGCGCTGTTGATCAACATGCTGCGCTTCCTGCCCGATGAAATGGAGCTCGGCTCGGCCCTGACGCGGCTGACGCCGCAC
>NZ_RZPH01001351.1:0-1261 GCF_004022825.1 Mesorhizobium sp. M7A.F.Ca.CA.004.04.2.1 | reverse complement strand
CCTTGATATCAAGCCAGAACGTGTTGGTGCCGTGCTCGGCCAGCGACTTGCCGCCGGCGAACCAGTGCTGCGGATCGACATAGGACACGGCAACTGCCGTGATCGTCGGATCCTTGCGCAGCTGCGTGGCGGTGATTTCGGTAGCCTCCTCTGCGATGCGAGCGGAAAGCGCCGCGTCAGGCTTGCCGGTGACGCTGATGTTGATAATGGGCATTTTCTTCTCCTTGGCTTGAGCGGCGTCCGATCGCCGTTGAAACAACCATGCCACCACCTTTAGATCAAAAAAATCGAATTGTTTTTAACTGAAGCTTCGATAATATCGAAGTATGGAAACGCTGGATCCCGATCTGCTCCGAACCTTCCTTGCTTTCGTCGACAGCGGCTCGCTGGCCCAGGCGGCTGCAAGCGTCGGCCGTTCGCCCTCGGCGGTGACCACCCAGATGCAGCGGCTGGAAGAAATCGTCGGCGAGCCGCTGCTGGCGCCGCAAGGGCGAGGGCGCGGCTTGACCCCTGCAGGCGAAGACCTCGTCGGCCATGCCAGGCGGATCCTTGCCGCCCATCGCGAGGCCTGGCTGGCGCTCAAGGGCGCGCGCGCTGCCGGACGCGTCGCCATCGGCACTACGCAGGATTTCGCCGACAGCGGCCTGCCGGATCTGCTGCGTGCCTTCGCCGTCAGTCATCCGCGCGTCAGGATCGAACTGCGGGTCGGCCGCTCCGCCGAACTGGCGCAGGCGCTGCAGTCTGGCGGCCTCGATCTGGCGATCGTCATGCGCCAGGCGGCGGCGCCGGACGAAGTCGGCGTGCTGCGCGAGCCGATGATATGGCTATGCTCACAAAAGGGGCTGGCTTCGCGGCAGGAGGAACTGCCGCTGGCGCTGCTCGATCCGTATTGCGGTTTTCGCGAGGCAGCACTTGCCGCACTCGATGCGGCCGGCCGCCGCTACCGCATCGCTGCCGGCAGCGCCAGTCTGGCCGGCCTGCGCACGGCGGTGAACGCCGGTGTCGCGCTGACGCTGCGAACGGCTCGCTTTGCCCATTCCGGCATTGTCGAGGCGCCGCGCGAGCTTGGCCTGCCGCAGGTTCCAATGGCTGAGTTCGCCATCCGGCTGCGCACCGGTGCCGACGGGTCGGCAGCCGATCTGGCGGCCCTTCTCAGCGGCAACCTTGCCTTGTCGGGCTGAATGCCCAAAGAAAAAGCCGACCTTACGGTCGGCTTGGTGGCAAAGAAAAAGCCGACCTTACGGTCGGCTTGGAGTAGGAC
>NZ_RZPH01000134.1:0-9151 GCF_004022825.1 Mesorhizobium sp. M7A.F.Ca.CA.004.04.2.1 | reverse complement strand
GATTTGCACCTACCCAGTAACCACGCTCAATCCGGGGGCCTCCGTCAACCTCAAGCTCGGCTTCAAGCCGGCCGGAGGCTGGCAAGGCAGCGTCTTGCGTAACTGCGCCACCTATAATTACGGCGCCAGCGGCAAGCCGCTGTTCGGCAGCCAGTCGAACGATCGCGGCTGCGCCTCGATCCCGATCTGCCGGCGTGGCGATCGTGACCGCGACTGCCGGCCGCCGGTCGAGAAGAAGGTCGACCTGATCCTGAAGAAGCGTGCCCGCGTCCCGGTCTGCACGGCCGACGGCATCTGCCACTTCGTGATCGACATCATCAACAACGGCACATCGACTTATAACGGGCCGCTGACGGTGATCGACAGCTACCCGGCCGGCGCGCCGGCCTCCTCGACCTTCGGCCCAAGCCCGCCATGGACCTGCGTACCGACAGGTCCCGGCCTGTTCCGCTGCGACCATGCGGGGATCTCGCTGCCTCCGGGCGGCTCGACGCCGATCGTCGTCAAGGCGGTCATGCCGGCCGGCTATCAGTCGGACATTGTCGAGAATTGCGCGACGGTGAAGCCCATCCCCGGCGAAAACGACCTCACCAACAACAAGGCCTGCGCCAAGGAACGCTTCCGCCATCCCAATGGCGGCAAGCCGACCCTGCGCATCACCAAGGTCTGCAACGGCTCGCTCGCCGGTGCCGCGCTGATCTCTTGCCGCATCACCGTCATCAGCCTTGGCACCGCTGCCCCCACCGGTCCGGTGCGGGTCAACGATGCCGCCACGCTGGTGGCCGGCGGCGCGCCTGTCCAGATCCAGACCGTCACCCCTGACGGTGCGGAATGGGCGTGCGGACCGGTTCCGGCCAACGCGCTGTCGTGCCAGATTCCCGGTGCCGTCATGACACCTGGAACCAGCCGCCACTTCGACGTGACGGTTTCGGCCAATGGCGCGTTCGAAAACTGCGCGCGCGGCTCCTATGGGCCGGCGCCGGGCGACGACGTCGTCTATCCCTTTGGCCAGGCCTGCGCCAAGGGAGGCGGCGCCTCGACCATCCGTGTCGAAAAGACCGGCGACCGCGAATGCAGGCTCGGCCAACCCTGCTCGTTCGAGATCACCGTCACCAATGACGGAGCGACCGCCTTCTCCGGGCCGGTCCGCATTGGCGATGCGATCGGCGTGGAGGGTCTCGGCAGGCTGGAAGGCGTTGAGATCACGTCGATCGATCCGCCCTTCGGCTGCTCGCCGGAACCGGCAACCTTGCCTGCGTCCTGCATTGCCAATTTGTCGCTCGGCGCCGGCGAAAGCCGGGTGCATCATGTCACCGTGGTCATTCCCGACGACGGTCGTCTGGCCAATCTGCAGGGCAATGTCAGCGGCCAGAACTGCGTCGGCGTGCTCTCTCCCGACACACGGGTGCAAGGCGGTGGCGACGTGCTTGGCGGCGATCAGGCCAATGTGCAGGGCGATCGCGGCAAGGCCTATGCCTGCCATCCCTTCACCATCAGCCAGGAGACGAAGAAGGAATGCTCGCAAGGCTTCGTCATGAACGATGCCGGCCGCTGCGTTTGCCCGGAAGGCACCACCTATCGCAACGGCCAGTGCTCGCCGGGCGGCGGTATCGTGCCGAAGCCGGAGCAACCGAAGCGCTGCGTGCTGCTCGAAGGCCAGATCCGCACCGAGGACGGACGTTGCGTCTGCCCACGCGGAACCGGGCTTGAGAACGGCAGATGTGTCAGGACCGACAAGCCCGAACAGTGCACCGTCCGTGGCCAGGTCCACAATGCCGATGGCGATTGTGTCTGCCCCAGGGGGACCGAAATCCGGGGCAATGCCTGCCGCCCGATCCAGCCGAAGCCTGAGCAGTGCACCATCCGTGGCCAGGTCCACGATGCCGATGGCGATTGTGTCTGCCCGAGAGGGACCGAGGTGCGCAATGGCGCCTGCCGTCCGATGCGGCCAAAGCCCGAGCAGTGCACGATCCGTGGTCAGGTTCACGACGCCGACGGCGATTGTGTCTGCCCAAGGGGTACCGAGGTCAGAAACGGAGCCTGCCGCCCGATTCGGCCGAAGCCTGAGCAATGCACGATCCGTGGCCAGGTCCATGACGCAAAGGGCAATTGTGTCTGCCCGAGGGGTACCGAGGTGCGGGGCAATGCGTGCCGGCGCAAGCAACCGACGCAGGAGCAATGCGACATACGCGGCCAGGTCCACAACAAGCGTGGCGAGTGTGTCTGTCCGCGTGGGACGCAGGTGATCAACGGCGCATGCCGCAAGCCCAGGCAAGAGGTGGAATGCGCACCGGGCTCGCAGATGATCAACGGCCAGTGCCAGCCGATCATCAGGCGGCGCTGCCCGGAAGGTACGATCGGACGCTATCCGAACTGCCGGCCGCTCCGCGGGCAACCGTCGCTGGAGCTCAACCCCGGCCTGCTGCTGCAGCAGGTACTGCCACGGCGCAGGCCGCAGGTCGAACAGCAGCAGGATCCGGTTCCAGACAGAATCCTGAAACTCCAGCAGCAATAACGATCTGCTCGACGCCAGACCAGAAACCCGCCGGAGCAATCCGGCGGGTTTTCTTATGGCTCCGAGGCAAGCGGAAATTGGCTGCGACAGGATCGCGGACGCCGCAACGCCACCTCCGGCCGTGCAGCCGCCGCGCCCGTGCCCTCGACAAGTCGGCCGGAGCGCATTAGGCAGTCGATAGAGTGGCCGAACGTGAAGGGCACTCGGAAAGGCCGCATCCATGAGCAGAAAGACCCTGATTGCACCGTCGGTGCTGGCGTCGGATTTTTCCAAACTCGGCGATGAGGTCGAAGCGGTGGCGGCGGCCGGCGCCGACTGGATCCATCTCGATGTGATGGACGGGCATTTCGTGCCCAACATCACCTTTGGCCCGCCGGTGATCAAGGCGATCCGCAACCGCACCGAGGCCTTCTTCGACTGCCATCTGATGATTGCCCCGGCCGACCCCTATCTGGCCGCTTTCGCCGAGGCCGGCTGCGACGGTTTGACCGTCCATGCCGAAGCCGGCCCGCATCTTGACCGCTCGCTGCAGACCATCAGGAACCTCGGCAAGAAGGCCGGTGTGTCGCTCAATCCGGCGACGCCGGAAAGCGTGGTCGAATATGTGCTCGACCGGCTCGACCTGATCCTGATCATGACCGTCAATCCGGGCTTCGGCGGCCAGGCCTTCATCCCGGCGATCGTCGACAAGGTGAAGCGGGTCAAGGCCCTCATCGGCGGCCGGCCGATCCGCATCGAGATCGACGGCGGTGTTTCAGCCGAAACCGCGCCGCTGGTCACCGCTGCCGGCGCCGACGTGCTGGTGGCGGGCGCCGCCATCTTCAAAGGCGGCAGCGTCGAGGCTTACCGTCAGAATATCCAGGCGATCAGGACGGCAGCCGACCACGCAGCCGGCTAACCAGCGCTTTTCCCGCGTTCAGCCCGGCATGCCGGCTAAGGTTCTGGTACCGGCCGAGGCTTGTGATGGTCTGATGCGCAACGGTATCGGATCTGGAGCGGCTGCCTGATTCGGCCTCAAGGGTCCTCACAGCAGACAGTTGATCCCGCGCGCATACAAAAGAACAGAAAGAACAGATTCTCTTGCGTGCATACAAAACATGTTAAGTTCCCGCAGGTTGTGAAAATGCGCGGAATTACAGCATTGAGCTCCAGATGCCGCATATTCCTTCGTGCTAAAGTACAATAACGTGATCTTGTGCTTGAGCAGGCGAATGCTCGCACTGTATGGTACAAGTACGAGAAGGCGAATGCTTTCGGACTCGAATCGCCCAGGACAAGTCTTGGGGACAAGGAGTCGCTATGACATACGGAGCTGCCAATCTGAACGACGACGCTGCGGGACCGAAGAGTACGCTTGCCAGTACGGTCTATCAGCAATTGCGGGACGATCTTCTCGGGGGTGTTCTTGAGGCCGAGAGCAAGCTGCGGGTGGAATGGGTGGTCTCCAAATATGGAGCCGGCGCCTCGCCTGTCCGCGAAGCTCTCAATCGCCTCGCCTCGGAAGGACTTCTCGGCCGGCACGACCAGCGCGGCTTCTTCATCATGCCGGTCAGTGCGTCGGAACTCGAGGAGCTGACGCGCACCCGCTGCTGGCTCGAGGAGCGGGCGCTTCGCGAATCCATCGCCCACCGCACCGCCGAATGGGAAGAACAGCTCGTGCTGGCGCTGCATCGCCTGGGACGCGCGTCACGTCTGTCTCCGCAGGCTCTCTTTTCGCTCAATCCCGATTGGGAGAGGCTGCATCGTATCTTCCACAGGGTGTTGATTTCGGCCTGCCGGTCGCAATGGCTGGTGGGGTTTTGCGACCAGCTCTCCGATCACGCCTATCGCTACCGGCAAATGGCCAATGATGGCGAGGGCGTCCAGCGCGACGATTTCGGCGAGCATCGCCTGATCGCCGAATGTGCCCTGGACGGCAATGCCGACGGTGCCGTCGAGGCACTGCTCAACCATTACCAGTTGACTGCCGCCATGTGCATGAAGCGCTTCGAGCAGGACGACGAAACGAAGGAACTCGCCGGCAAACGCGCTCGGCGATAACAGCCGATTCCCGGCGGGCTCTTGCGCTCGTTTCTTGCTCGCACTCTGCGTCGGCGAGGCTGGCGTGAACCGCTGTCGGCGGGCTTGACGGCGCGGCCAAGAACCGCGAACCCTCGCCGCCGAGGCATGCCGCGACAGGCGCATGCTCAGCGCCGCCGCACCCAGGGATGTCTTCATGAGCAATCATCTGTTCGATGCGTTCCGGTCCCGGATGCCGGCGCCAGCGCGCTTGCTGATGGAAACCGATGATGGGCGCTCGCTCACCTATGGCGATATGCTGGCCCGCTCGGCGCAGCTTGCGCATGCGCTCCTGCAACTCGATGTCGAACCCGGTGACCGCGTTGCCGTGCAGGTCGAGAAGAGCCCGGAAGCGGTCCTGCTCTATCTCGCCTGCCTGCGAGCCGGCGCCGTCTTCCTGCCGCTCAACACCGCCTACACATTGGCCGAGCTGGAGTATTTCTTCGGCGACGCAGAGCCACGCCTGGTCGTCTGCGATCCGGCAAGAGCGGCCGACGTCGGCGCGCTGGCGAAAAAGTCGGGCGCCGTCACCGTCACGCTCGGCCGCGACGGCCGGGGATCGCTGCCCGATCGAGCCTCGCGGCTGCCGATGGATTTTCATGACGTAGCGCGTGGGCCGGATGACCTCGCGGCGATCCTCTACACGTCGGGAACCACCGGCCGTTCGAAAGGCGCCATGCTCAGCCACGAGAACCTTGCTTCGAACGCGCGCGTGCTGGTCGAGCACTGGCGTTTCACTGGAGACGACGTGCTGATCCACGCATTGCCGATCTTCCACACGCACGGCCTGTTCGTCGCCACCAATGTCGTCCTGATGGCCGGCGCCTCGATGCTGTTCGAGCAGAAGTTCGATCCGGCCCGCATCGTCTCGCTGCTGCCGCGCGCCACCGCCCTGATGGGGGTGCCGACCTTCTACGTGCGCCTGCTGCAGCAGGATGGGCTGGACCATGAGGCGGCAAAAAACATCCGTGTGTTCATTTCCGGGTCGGCGCCGCTGCTGGCCGAGACGCATAAGGCCTGGCGCGAGCGCACCGGCCACGCGATCCTCGAACGCTACGGCATGACCGAGACCAACATGAACACCTCGAACCCCTATGAGGGCGAGCGGCGCGCCGGTACCGTCGGTTTCCCCTTGCCCGGGGTCACGCTCCGCATCGCCGATCCCGACAGCGGCGCAGCGCTTGCGCAGGGTGAGGTCGGCATGATCGAGGTCAAAGGCCCCAACGTCTTCGGCGGCTATTGGCGCATGCCGGAGAAGACCAAGGCGGAATTCCGCGCCGACGGTTTTTTCATCACCGGCGATCTCGGCATGATCGACGCCGACGGCTACGTCCACATTGTCGGCCGCGGCAAGGACCTGATCATATCGGGCGGCTACAACATCTATCCGAAGGAACTTGAAAGCGAGATCGACGCGCTCGACGGGGTTAGCGAAAGCGCCGTCATCGGCGTTGCCCATCCGGATTTCGGCGAAGGCGTCACCGCTGTCGTCGTGCGGGCGCCGTCATCGCGGATCACCGATGCCGAAATTCTCGCCGCTATCGCCGGGCGGGTGGCGAAATACAAGCATCCGAAGCGGGTGATCTTCGTCGATGAACTGCCGCGCAACACCATGGGCAAGGTACAGAAGAACCTGCTGCGCGACACCTACAAGGACATATACGCATCATAGTTGTGCGGCGCCTGGGGCAGGGGCGCCTTACTCGCCTTACTCCTTGCGCGACCTTTCGGCCCGACTGCCGGAGCCCCACAAGGCGCGCTTCAGCAGGTTGCGCTTTCGTGGGACGAGGTTGATGTCGCTGACAAGCTTGGCGCCGCCCTCGCGCCGTTCCAAGGTGATCTTGCGGCTATGGAAGGCTTCCAGCTCGGCCCGGTGCGCCACGCTGATGATGGTGACATCAGGCAATTCACGGATCACCGTCGCCATCATGGTGTCCTGGCTCTTCTCGTCGAGCGCCGAGGTTGCTTCATCCAGCACGACGATATCGGGGCGGTGCAACAGCAGGCGCGCGAAGGCGAGACGCTGCTTTTCGCCGCCCGACAGCGTCTGGTCCCATGGCGCTTCTTCCTTGATCCTTTCGGCAAGGTAGGCGAGGCCGACCTTGTCGAGGGCGGCCTTGATCTGCTTGATCGTCCACTTATCCGCCGCCGCGGGATAGGCGACCGCGCGGCGAAGCGTGCCCGAGGGGATGTAGGGGCGTTGCGGCAGCATGAACAGTCGCCTGTCGGCGTGGAAATTGACGCTGCCGCCGCCCCACGGCCACAGGCCCGCGACGGCCCGCACCAGCGTCGACTTGCCCGAGCCGGATTCGCCGGCCACCAGCACCCGCTCACCGGGTTCGATCGCAACCTCGGTCTCCTTGACCACGGCGGTGCCGTCGTCGAGCGTCACGGAGAGATCGTCGAGGCTGAGCATGGCACCGTCATCGGTTTCGCCGTGCTGGATGCGCCCAAGCGCGTCGCTCTGCTCCGCACGCTCGAGCCCGTCGAGCGACATCATCAGCGATGCTATGCGCCGCGCGGAGGCGTTCCAGTCGGCAAGACGCGGGTAGTTGTCGACCAGCCATCCGAACGCGCCTTGCACGATGCCAAAGGCGGACGCTGCCTGCATCACCTCGCCAAGCGTCATTGAGCCTTCGAGGAATTTTGGCGCGCACAGCAGGATCGGCACGACCGGCGCAAACAGGCTCGATCCCTGCGACACCGCCGCCGTGCGCATGTGCTGGCCCGTCAGCAGCGCCCATTGCCTCAGCACATGGCCGAAATTCCTGTCGATGCCGCTGCGCTCCTCTTCCTCGCCGCCCAGCAAGGCGATGCTCTCGCCGTTTTCGCGCACGCGCGTCAGCGTGTAGCGCAGTTCGGCCTCCGCCTGGTTCTTCCGCTCGGAGAGCTGGACGAAATTGCGGCCGATGACCACCATCGCGGTCGAGGTGATGGCGGCATAGATCATCGCGGTGATGACCAGGAAGCCGGGGATGGTGATGCTCTCGCCGCCGATCGGCAAAGTGAGCGCGCCGCCGATGGTCCACAGCACGACGATGAAGGTCGAGGCAGACAGGAACGCGTTGAGGACGCCGGCGATGAAATCGACCGGCGACTCGGTGGCGATGCGCAGATCCTCGGTCATGCGGGCCTCGGGGTTCTGGTGGTCGCCGCCGACGAGATTCAGTTGGTAGTAGCGGCCGCCTGCCAGCCAGCGCGCGATGACCGCGGTGGTCAGCCAGGAACGCCAGCGGCGCTGGATCGTCATGCGCAGGTAGACCTGCGCGACGACAAGGCTGCCGCTGCAGATTACCAGCGGCACGAAGACGGCGCTGAGGAAATAGACGCTGCGGGCGTTGCGCTGCTCGAGGGCATCGAACATCGAACGGTTCCAGACATTGATGCCATACTGGAAGCCGATATTGATGCAGATCAGCAGCAGCACCCCGATCGTCAATGGCCAGGCGAGCCGGTCGCCGCGCCGGCTCCAGTAACCGCGCGCGCTGATCCAGAAACGCCGCAGCAGATATTTCTTGCGCTCCTGCTCGGCCCCTTCGGGCGTCAGTTGCGGATCGGGCTCGACAGCATCCGGCGGTGGCCCCGGCTGGCCGTCGACCTCCGGGGCAGCTTCGGCACTCGACAGCTTTTTTTCGCGCAGCTCCTCGTGGCGTGGCCTTTGGTCACGCGGAGCTTTCTGTGGCGGCTTCAAGGCACCGCGCGGTTTGATGCCGTCGGCCTGTTTCAATTTGGGTTTCGCCTCGGACATACGCTCCGACAACGACCTCAAAATCAAAAGGTTTCATGACGTCAGCCGACTTGACCTGATATCAACGCACAGTGTCGGAGCCGGCCGCAAAAACCTTTTCGCCGCCGATCCAGACGCCCTTCGTGTCGAGATCGTCCGACAGAGCGACAATATCCGCAGCCGTGCCGTTGGCGAATCGGCCAAGTCGGTGCGACTGGCCGATTGCTTGCGCCGGATAGAGTGAGGCCATGCGCAAAGCCTCGGAAAGCTCGACCCCGACGACGCGGTGGATGAAACGAACGGCCGAGATCATGTCGAGATCGGCGCCCGCCAGCGTTCCGTCGGCGAGCCTCAGGCTGCCGTCCCTTCGATAGATGGTGCGGCCGTTGAGCGTGAACGACGTCATCTCGGTGCCGATTGTCGCCATGGCGTCGGTGACCAGCACGATCCTGGCCGGCCCCTGCTTGGCGCGCAGCGCGATCTTGATGGTGGCCGGATCGACATGGATGCCGTCGGCGATGAGGCCGGCCGACAAGCTGCCGATGTCGATGGCGGCGCCGACCAATCCGGGCTCGCGATTGCCGATCTGGCTCATCGCATTGAACAGATGGGTGACCATTGAGGCGCCGGCCGCGGCAAAGGCGCTGGCGGTGGCATAGCCGGTATCGGAGTGGCCAAGGCTGACGATGATGCCGGCCCTGGCGAGTGCCGCGACGCGCGCCGGCTCGACGGATTCAGGGGCAATGGTGGTGAGCAGCACCGGTAGTTTTTGCCGCGCGGCGATCAGCATCGCCTGATCGGCATCCGTCATCGGCCGGATCAGCACCGGATCATGCGCGCCCTTGCGGGCG
>NZ_RZPH01001350.1:0-1261 GCF_004022825.1 Mesorhizobium sp. M7A.F.Ca.CA.004.04.2.1 | reverse complement strand
CGGCACACGCTACCTGCCGGCCGCGCCGCGAGGATACCCGGATGGCTGGTCGACGCCGCGCAGATGGAACGCGGATGAAGAAAGCCCTTTCGAACGGATGCGGGTCCTCAATCCCGCTCCCGAGACGTCGGCGCTTCGCGCCATCGACCGCGGGTTCAGGGAACTGTTCCCTCAGTTCACGACTGTGCCGATCAAGGCGAGCTGGGCGGGCATGATCGATGCGATGCCTGATGTCGTGCCCATCGTCGATCGCGCCGCTGCGATCCCAGGTCTCGTCATAGCGACCGGGATGAGTGGTCACGGCTTCGGCATCGGACCCGGCATCGGCCGTGTGCTGTCCGACCTCGTCCAAGGCAACGAGACCGGGCACAATCTCTACAGGTTCCGTCAATCCCGTTTCAGCGACGGCAGTCCGATCCGATTGGGGCCATCGCTGTAAGCGTTCCTGCCGCCCGCCAGGCCATCCGCTCTGGCCTTGAAGTGCCGGACGAGGATCTCAGGTGCCGCATGCCCCGGCGTAGGCCTCGATGCTCCGCCGGACGTGACCGATCGCGATCTCCTCGACGTCGCAGGCGCGGCCAGCCCATGTGACTGCAGAAGGCAGGTGCTGGAGAAACAGCGTCACCGGCACCTTGCGGCCGTTCAACGTATCGAAGAGACGGTTGCAGGCGGCACGGGCTTGCGGGATCGCCCAATAATATCGGATGCGATCGGAATAGGAGTAGTGGCGCAGCGTCCGCTTGTCGGCATCGCTTCCATGATAGTGGCTTGCCCAATTCTTGGGGGTGGCTTGCATCTGCTCTTCCATGGCGTGGTAAAGTGGCCGCTCGCCATAGCCAGGCACCAGGTCGGAAGCGATCAGGTCGAGCGCGTACAGCGCCTCGCGCAGCTTGAAGGTCAGCTCGGGGCCGACCTTGAGGATGGCGAAGCCGTCCTCGACGAGTTCACGCAGCGGCCTCTCGCCCTGATAGTCCGTCGAATGAGCTTCGAAAATGAGCGACGGCAATGTGCTCAGAGTTGCCGCCAGGTCGCTGGCCTTGGTCCGATCGTAGAAAATCACATTCTGGTTGCCGAACTCCACGCCCGGCTGCACCACAAGCCCGATGACGCGGGAAAATGCGCTTTCAAGCCCGGCGGTTTGGAATGCCTGGGCGTGAATGGCATGTGTCTGGCGAGCCGCCTCCGGACTGGTCGGGGTGATCGCATCCAAAGCGTGATCGGCGCCGCCGGGCGGCGGCACTTCCGTGCCGATGATGTAAAC
>NZ_RZPH01001349.1:0-1263 GCF_004022825.1 Mesorhizobium sp. M7A.F.Ca.CA.004.04.2.1 | reverse complement strand
TTGCAGGATGTTCCTCTGAGCCGGGACGGAGCCGAAGGCAATTGCTACGTCTTTTCGACGCTGAGCTGGTCGCCGGACTCGCGCCACCTCGCCGCTTACCTTGTTCGCCCCGGCTATAGGCGAGAGGTCCGCTACCTCAATTCTTCGACGGACCAGTTGGAGCGGGAATATTCAACAAAATTCTATCCCAGGCCGGGCGATGTCCTTCCGCTGCCCCAGCCAGTCCTGTTCGACATTGCCGGCCGGCGCCAGATCGTGATTGACGGTGCCCTCTTCTCGAACGTCTTCGAACTTTCCCCTCTCCGGTGGTGGGCGGACAGCCGCGGCTTCACTTTCGAATATAACCAGCGCGGGCATCAGCTTTATCGCCTGGTCGAGGTAGACGCCGCCTCGGGCCGCGGGCGCTCCCTGATCGATGAGACCAGCGAGACATTCGTTGATTATTTGCCGCTGGGGCATGGCCAGGAGGATGCCGGAAAAATCTTCCGTTACGATGTCGATGACGGGAAGGAGATCATCTGGGCATCAGAGCGCGACGGGTATGAGCATTTGTATCTTTTCAACGGCCGGACAGGCGCGCTCGAAAACCAGATCACGCGAGGTGAGTGGGTCGTCCGGAGGGTCAACCATGTCGATCCGGTCAAGCGTCAGATCTGGTTCGAGGCGAGCGGGATGAACTCGCAGGAGGACCCCTATTGGGTCCATGCTTACCGCATCGGCTTTGACGGCAAGGGACTGACTGCACTGACGCCCGAACCGGCCAACCACCATATCGAGTTCTCGCCTGACAGGCGCTATTATGTCGATCTCTGGTCACGCATCGATCTGCCCCCGCGCATGGCACTCTACCGCGCCAGCGACAATGCCAAGCTCCAGCAGATCGAGACGGCCGACATTTCTGAGCTCGTCGCCGCAGGCTGGCAGCCGCCGCTCAGTTTCCATTCCAAGGGGCGCGACGGCAAAACTGACATCTGGGGCGTGCTCCACCTGCCAGCCAACTTCGACCCGACGAAGAAATACCCGGTTGTGGAGAATATCTATGCTGGACCCCACGGCTCCTTCGTCCCAAAATCCTTCTCGCGGTGGACAGAGCCGCTCACGCAGCTGGGCTTCGTCGTTGCTCAGATCGACGGCATGGGCACCAACAACCGCTCCCGCGCCTTCCATGATGTTGCTTGGAAGAATCTGAAGGACGCAGGATTTCCCGATCGCATTCTGTGGCACAAGGCGGCGGCCGCGCAATATCCATGGTACGACATATCC
>NZ_RZPH01001348.1:0-1263 GCF_004022825.1 Mesorhizobium sp. M7A.F.Ca.CA.004.04.2.1 | reverse complement strand
GGACACGAACGGTTCGAAGCCGTGTCAAACAACCGCGTTCGACGGTCCCATTGCTCCGAGCCGTTGCGTTCGGCGACATTGCTTGCACGTTCCGTGCGTTAGCGCCCTTACAGAGCCTTTAGCCTTTGGAAAGGGAGATGTGGTTCCTCTCGGAGGCGCAGACGACGCGCAGAGGCGAATCGATGGATATCTTTGGCATCAAGGCACTGTTGATCTGCGCGCTGATCTTCATTCCGTTCGAACATCTGTTTGCCGAGCGGCCGCAGAAGATCTTCCGCAAGGGGTTTGCTGTCGATCTGATCTATCTGCTGTTCAACGGCTTCATCATAAAGCTGGCCATCGTCATGATGGCGGCAGGCGCGCTCGGTGCCGCTGCGCTCCTTGTCCCGCCGGCGATAACGCAGGCCGTCAGCGGCCAGCCCGTCTGGCTGCAGGTTGCCGAAATCATCGTGATTACCGATATCGGCGTCTACTGGACACATCGGGCCTTCCACAAAATCCCCGCGCTTTGGAAGTTCCATGCCGTTCACCACGGCATTGAGGAACTCGACTGGCTCGGGGCCTTCCACAATCACCCCGTCGACGCCATCGTCACAAAGGCAATATCGCTGACGCCGATCTTTTTCCTCGGCTTCTCGGAAGCCTCGATCGCTGTCTTTTCGACCATCTACCTTGGACACACGCTGCTTGTTCATTCAAACGTGCGGATTCCGTTCGGCCCTTTGAAGTGGCTGATCGCCAGCCCGCAGTTCCATCGCTGGCACCATGCCAACCAGCGCGAAGCCTATGACAAGAACTTCGCCGGGCAGTTGCCTTTCCTCGACATGCTGTTCGGCACCTACAATCCCACCGGCGACAAGGTGCCGGAAAAGTACGGCGTCGACGATCCGATCCCTTCCACCTATTTCGGTCAGATCGGCTATCCGCTCCTGCGCCGCAGGAAGCTGCCGAACCGGGCAGTGCCGAAGACCGAAGCCTGACAGCTGGCCCGACGGTGCGGTATCCACCCCGATCCGCTTTCGGGCCGTGGAACGCCGAACCCCGGGAAGGCTTTTCGCGTCGAATCGGCTAAACCTTGAGGCATGAACGAAACCTCACTCTATGCGCCGGTGAAGCGGTTCCTCGAAAGCCTCGACTTCGTCGTCAAAGGCGAGATCGGCGGCTGCGATGTCGTTGCGTTGCGCGAGGGGGAGCCGCCGGTTGTCGTCATCTGCGAGTTGAAGCTGCAGTTCAATCTCGAACTGGTGCTGCAAGGTGTCGATC
>NZ_RZPH01001347.1:0-1264 GCF_004022825.1 Mesorhizobium sp. M7A.F.Ca.CA.004.04.2.1 | reverse complement strand
CCTTTGGTAAAGGCGGTCATCGCCTGCATGTCGGCCCAATACGAGATGGTTGTGAACCACGTCTCGGCATCGCGGTCCGCGCGCAGCAATTGGACGCCAAGCGCTGTCTTCTCGAGGGGCGGAATACCCTCGGCACGCAGGTATGGCTCATAGGCGTCGGCGATGTCGCGGCGGGTGCGGCCGCGCCAGATGCGCGCGATGGTCGGTTTGGTCGGCATGAGGTTCTCCTTCAGTCAGGCGGACAGCAACTGAGCGTAGCGGACACCGGCTGTGATCAGCCGTGAACACGACCCAGGAAATCATGGACCAGCGGCAGCGCGTCGTCGAAATGTGTCTCGAGCAGCCAGTGACCCGCCCCCTCGATCAGATGCAGTTCCGCATCGGGCAGATCGCGATGATAGGCCCGTGCCGACGCCGCGGGCATATAGCCGTCCTCTGGCCCCCAAACGATCAGCGTGGGCGGATGGTGTTCACGCAAATAAGCCTGGTAGCGCGGAAACCAGGTGAGATTGGCTTCCAGCTTCTCCATCAGACCGACGGCGATCTGCCGACGAACCGGCGTGTTCATCAGTGGCCAGTGAAGGCTCCAGAGATCGGGCGCCACGCGCGTGGCGATGTCGTCAGCCACTTCTCCGATGAACTCGGCCCGGAACCCGTCCTCACTTACCGCGGCCTCGAGCGGACGGTGCTTGTCGGGCGTCTTGTCGGCCCACCAAGCCTTGATCGTGGCGTATTTGGGGCCAAGCACGTCCTCGTAGATGTCGCCGTTCTGGATGATCAGGGCACTGATCCGCTCGGGGTGCGAGATCGAATGCCGGAGTCCTATCTGCGAGCCGTAATCATGCAGCCACAAGGCGTAGCGCTCGAGACCGAATTCATCGGCAAGTTTGGAAAGCACGTCGCAATAGGCGTCGAAATCATAGCCAAAGGCGGCCGGATCTGGTGTGCCACTGTATCCGAAGCCCGGCCAGTCGAATGCAATCGTTCGCCAGCGGTCGGCGAGCGCCGGCATCAGTCGGCGGAATTGGAACGAAGAGCAGGGATAGCCGTGCGGCAACAGCAAGACAGGTGCTTCTGGCGGCCCTGCCTCGCGATAGAAAATGGATAGATCACCCAGTTGCATGCGTCGGTGCGTCGTTGCACCCGGCATTCGGACCTCCGTCGAATAAACACCGGCTAAACGCGTTTGACCGAGGCATCGTTCCCGAATGAGGGAAGCGGACGGCCGGCAATATTCATCTCTTCAAATTCACCACGATGACAC
>NZ_RZPH01001346.1:0-1264 GCF_004022825.1 Mesorhizobium sp. M7A.F.Ca.CA.004.04.2.1 | reverse complement strand
CTCCTGAAGCAGCCGCAGTTCTCGCCGCTGAAGACGGAAGAGCAGGTCGCGGTGATCTTCGCCGGCGTCAACGGCTATCTCGACAAGCTGCCGGTCAACCAGGTCGGCAAGTTCGAGCATGGCCTGCTCAGCCACATGCGTTCGGCCGGCAAGGACGTCCTCGAAGCCATCCGCAAGGAAAAGGCGCTGTCGGACGATCTGCGCGCCAAGCTGAAGGCCGAGATCGACGCTTTCGCCAAGACCTTCGCCTGAGCGAATTGCAAGACGGGATCAGGTTTGAAGCATGCCTTCATTAAAAGACCTTCGTAACCGTATCGCCTCGGTCAAGGCGACGCAGAAGATCACCAAGGCGATGCAGATGGTCGCCGCGGCGAAGCTGCGCCGTGCGCAAGAGGCTGCGGAAGCGGCGCGCCCCTATTCGGAGCGCATGGGTTCCGTGCTGGCCAACATAACCCAGGCAATCGGCGGCGGCGGCGATGCCCCGGCGCTGATGACCGGCACCGGCAAGGATGACGTGCATCTGCTCGTCGTCTGCACCGCCGAGCGCGGCCTGTGCGGCGGCTTCAATTCGCAGATCGCCCGCCTTGCCCGCGACCATATCCGCAAGCTTTTGGCCGACGGCAAGCAGGTCAAGATCATCTGCGTCGGCAAGAAGGGTTTCGACATCCTGCGCCGCGACTACGCGTCGATGATCATCGACCGAGTCGACCTGCGCGAGGTCAAGACACTCGGCTTCGTCAATGCCGATGCCATCGCCAAGAAGGTCATCCACCTCTTCAACGAAGGCGGCTTCGACATCTGCACGCTGTTCTATTCGCAGTTCAAGTCGGTGATCAGCCAGATCCCGACCGCGCAGCAGATCATTCCGGCCGGCATTGCTTCGGCTCCTGCCGAGGCGATTGATGGCGGCAACGCCGTCTACGAATATGAGCCGGAGCCGGGCGAAATCCTCTCCGACCTCATTCCGCGCAACATCTCCGTGCAGGTTTTCCGGGCGCTGCTCGAAAACGTGGCCGGCGAAATGGGCGCCAAGATGAGCGCCATGGACAATGCGACGCGCAACGCCGGCGACATGATCAACAAGCTGTCGATCACCTACAATCGCCAGCGGCAGGCGCAGATCACCAAGGAACTGATCGAAATCATTTCGGGCGCCGAGGCGCTCTAGGCGTGGTTCGCGGGTCATCGACCCGCGACTGGACCGCGTGAGAAACAAAGGACGAAAAAGGGTAAAGACGATGGCGAAAGCAGCGACCCCCCAGAA
>NZ_RZPH01001345.1:0-1265 GCF_004022825.1 Mesorhizobium sp. M7A.F.Ca.CA.004.04.2.1 | reverse complement strand
CCATCTCGGTGATGGAGTCCGGCCGCACCGAGGTGATCGCCGGCATGAACCTGCCGATGCTGATCAAGCTCTCCTCGATCCGCAAGGGCGACAATATGGCCGCCGCGCTCGATGAGGCTCAGGCCGCCGGCCGCAAATACATCAATGTCGCCAGCCAGCTCCTGAGCAGCAAATGACCGCGCTGTCCCCGGAAAAAGACCAAATTGTCCGGGATTTTCCCATCATCAACCAACGTGGCCTTCATGCGCGCGCTTCGGCGAAGTTCGTCCAGCTGGCCAGCGGCTTCGATGCCTCGGTGCATGTCGAGAAGGATGGCGTCAAGGTCGGCGGCACCTCGATCATGGGCCTGATGATGCTGGCGGCAAGCCCCGGCTATTCGATCCGCGTCACCGCCAGCGGACCGGAAGCCCGGCAGGTCATCGACGCCCTGGAGCAGCTGGTGGCGTCCCGCTTTGGCGAGGAATGCTGATCAGGTAGAGCGCCGATGCGTGTCTGAGAGACATGCAGGGATAAAGATTTCTTTATATCCCATTGTCGTCCTTGCTCCGATCTGCTAGTCAGGCCGGCAATTCGCGCCCTTCGACGCGCCGACCGGCGCGGGCGTGTCCGCAACAAATTCGCAAGCACAACATTCGCATCGGAGTACTGCCATGACGGGTAGCAAGGACTATGTGGTCGCCGACATCTCGCTTGCCGGCTGGGGCCGCAAGGAACTCGAGATCGCCGAAACCGAAATGCCGGGCCTGATGGCCTGCCGTGAGGAATTCGGTCCCAAGCAGCCGCTCAAGGGTGCGCGCATCACCGGCTCGCTGCACATGACGATCCAGACGGCGGTGCTGATCGAGACGCTGAAGGAACTGGGCGCCGATATCCGCTGGGCCTCCTGCAACATCTTCTCGACCCAGGACCATGCGGCCGCGGCCATCGCCGAAGCCGGCATCCCGGTGTTCGCCGTCAAGGGCGAGTCGCTCGAGGAGTATTGGGACTACACCGACAAGATCTTCCAGTGGGCCGATGGCGGCCTCTCCAACATGATCCTCGATGATGGCGGCGATGCCACCATGTACATCCTGATCGGCGCCCGCGCCGAGGCCGGCGAGGACGTGCTGTCCAACCCGCAGAGCGAGGAAGAGGAATACTTCTATGCCCAGGTCAAGAAGCGCCTGAAGGCTTCGCCCGGCTTCTTCACCAAGCAGAAGGCGGCGATCCGCGGCGTCACCGAAGAGACGACCACCGGCGTCAACCGGCTCTATCAGCTGCAGAAG
>NZ_RZPH01001344.1:0-1268 GCF_004022825.1 Mesorhizobium sp. M7A.F.Ca.CA.004.04.2.1 | reverse complement strand
GATGCGCATCGTCGACGTGCTCTATTCCTTGCCCTTCATCTTCTTCGTCATCATGCTGGTAGTGTTTTTCGGCCGCAACTTCGTGCTGATGTTCCTGGCGGTCGGCGCCGTGCTGTGGCTCGACATGGCGCGCATCGTGCGCGGCCAGGCGCTGTCGATCCGCCGGCAGGAATATGTCCAGGCGGCGGAAGCCATGGGTGTCGGCCAGCGCGGTATCCTGCTGCGCCACGTCATCCCCAACCTGCTCGGCCCGGTGGTGATCTACATGACGCTGCTGGTGCCTCAGGTCATCATCCTGGAAAGCTTCCTGTCGTTTCTCGGCCTCGGCGTGCAGGAGCCGATGACCAGCTGGGGCGTGCTGATCTCGGTCGGCGCCAAGAACATCGGCACCGCCAACTGGCTGCTCCTGTTTCCCGCCTTCTTCCTCGTCTCGACGCTGTTCGCGCTGAACTTCGTCGGCGACGGCCTGCGCGACGCACTGGACCCGAGAGATCGATAAGATGGGGATCGCTAAGATGGCTGCTTCCGAAACGATCCTCAGCGTCAAGGATCTGCGTGTCCGCTTCCGCACGCTCGACGGCGCAGTCGAGGCGGTGAAGGGCATCAGCATCCACGTCAATGCGGGCGAGACCGTTGCCGTGGTTGGCGAATCCGGGTCCGGCAAAAGCCAGACGATGATGGCGGCGATGAGCCTGCTGGCATCGAACGGCGAAGCGACAGGCAGCGTTGATTATCGCGGCCGCAATCTTCTGACGCTCAGCAAATCCGAGCTCAACCAGGTTCGTGGCCGCAAGATCAGCATGATCTTTCAGGAGCCGATGACTTCGCTCGATCCGCTCTATTCGATCGGCAACCAGTTGATCGAGCCGATCCGCCGGCACCGGGGCCTGAATGCCGCCGAGGCGCGGGAAGAGGCGCTCAAGCTGCTGCGGCTGGTGCATATTCCCGATCCCGAGCGGCGGATGAAATCCTATCCGCATGAAATGTCCGGTGGCCAGCGCCAGCGTGTGATGATCGCGATGGCGCTCGCCAACGACCCTGACATATTGATCGCCGACGAGCCGACGACGGCGCTCGACGTGACCATCCAGGCGCAGATCCTGATGCTTCTGGCCGAATTGCAGCGCAAGCTCGGCATGGCGATCGTCTTCATCACCCACGATCTTGGCATCGTCCGCCGCTTTGCCGACCGGGTCTATGTCATGCGCCAGGGCGAGGTTGTCGAGGAGGGGGAGGCGGAGGCCATCTTCGTCAATCCCCAGCATGCC
>NZ_RZPH01001343.1:0-1274 GCF_004022825.1 Mesorhizobium sp. M7A.F.Ca.CA.004.04.2.1 | reverse complement strand
GGCGGCGATCGGCGGCGATGCCGCGCGCGCGACGCAGCAGTTTCTCGCTCTTTTCGGAGCAAAAACCGGGCCGCAGGGCCTCTGATTCATAAAACGGGAAGGAAGACAAAATGCGCGTCTATTACGATCGTGATGCCGATCTCAATCTGATCAAGGGCAAGAAGGTCGCCATCATCGGCTACGGCAGCCAGGGCAGGGCGCATGCGCTCAACCTCAAGGATTCCGGCGCCAAGGAAATCGCCATCGGTCTCAAGGCCGGCTCGGCGACCGCCAAGAAGGTCGAGGCCGATGGGCTCAAGGTGATGAGCGTGGCGGACGCCGCCAAATGGGCCGACCTGATGATGATGGCAACGCCGGACGAACTGCAGGCCGACATCTACAAAAACGAGATCGCGCCGAACATCCGCGACGGTGCGGCGATCGCCTTCGCGCACGGCCTCAACGTGCATTTCGGCCTGATCGAACCGAAGTCGACTGTCGACGTCGTCATGATCGCGCCGAAGGGTCCCGGCCACACGGTGCGCGGCGAATACCAGAAGGGCGGCGGCGTGCCGTGCCTGGTCGCCGTCAACCAGGATGCCTCGGGCAATGCGCTCGACCTGGCGCTGTCCTACGCCTGCGGCGTCGGCGGCGGCCGCTCGGGCATCATCGAGACCAATTTCCGCGAGGAATGCGAGACCGATCTGTTCGGCGAGCAGGTCGTGCTGTGCGGCGGTCTGGTCGAACTGATCCGGGCCGGTTTCGAGACGCTGGTGGAAGCCGGCTACGCGCCTGAGATGGCCTATTTCGAGTGCCTGCACGAGGTCAAGCTGATCGTCGACCTGATCTATGAAGGCGGCATCGCCAACATGAACTACTCGATCTCGAACACCGCCGAATGGGGCGAATATGTCTCGGGTCCGCGCATCATCACCGCCGAGACCAAGGCCGAGATGAAGCGCGTGCTGAAGGACATCCAGACGGGAAAATTCACCTCGGAATGGATGCAGGAATACCGCGCCGGCATGTCCCGCTTCAAGGGCATCCGCCGCAACAATGACAGCCACCAGATCGAGGAAGTCGGCGCCAAGCTGCGCGCGATGATGCCCTGGATTTCCAAGAACAAGCTGGTCGACAAGGCCAAGAACTGAGCGAAATCCACAAGCGCTCGAAAACAGCGGCTTCCATGAACAAAAACGGCGCCAAGTGGCGCCGTTCAGACTGCTGACAAACCCCTGGCATTTGCTGGGGGTTTTTGATTCACTGGGTCATGTTGAAGCGACCCGCCCCTGAAC
>NZ_RZPH01001342.1:0-1276 GCF_004022825.1 Mesorhizobium sp. M7A.F.Ca.CA.004.04.2.1 | reverse complement strand
TGGTGTCGTCGATGCCAGTGTCGATCACCGCGATGCGGACGTTTTCGCCGCTGGCCTGCTTGGCATCGAGCGCGATACGATCGAACGCATAGTTGACGATGCCGGCGGCCTGCTGCAGCGAATAGACATGGTTGGGCTCGCGCCGCTGGGTGCGGCCGTCGGCGGCCAGTTGCGCCAGCACGACGCCGACGGGCCGGCCGTCGGGAATGCCGAAGCGCACAAGCGTGGTGCCAAGCAGAAGCGACTGGCGCTGCGAGCGCACCTGCAGGCCGAAAGAAGCGGCGATCTGCTGGACGGCGCCGGCATCGCCGTCGACGGTCACCAGCACCTCGTCGGGCACGAAATCGCCGACCACCGCGCGCGGCGGCTGAACGGCAATGAGATCGGTCGGCGAGA
Source organism: Mesorhizobium sp. M7A.F.Ca.CA.004.04.2.1 (assembly GCF_004022825.1). Classification (NCBI taxonomy): domain Bacteria; kingdom Pseudomonadati; phylum Pseudomonadota; class Alphaproteobacteria; order Hyphomicrobiales; family Phyllobacteriaceae; genus Mesorhizobium; species Mesorhizobium sp. M7A.F.Ca.CA.004.04.2.1. The sequence continues at coordinate 880 of NZ_RZPH01001342.1, read as the reverse complement.
CGATCGGGCCACCGGGCGGGGGGCCGGCTTGGTTATCGGCAGGCGGCGTCGCGGGTGCCGGCCGTGGCGTCGGCACAGGGGTCGGAGGCGCCGCCGGGTTAGGAAACAGGTCGACGATCAGCGCCGGCAGGAAGACGGCGCCGGATTGGCCTGCGTCCGATCCGCCCTTTGTGTCGCTGCCATCCTTGGCGCAGTCGGCTCCCGCCGCATTGGTCCCATCGCCGCAGTCGATTTGCGTCCGATCAGGATTGGCGCTGCTGGTCTGCGCCGACGCGGGCACGGCGATCGCCATCGCCGTCGCAAGCACTGCCGCAAATCGAATGACCGCCTCAGCCGCCATCAACCGGTTTCCTTCCCTCGATCACAGTTTCCGCGAAGGGCTGGGCGGCAATGAGGCCGATTTGCTTGGTGTAGTCGGCTGCGTTGGCAGCCGGGATGCCAAGCCGGAACACGCCGTCGGCGGTCGGTCCGCCGACGATCTTCATGCCGTTGCTGCCGAGGAAGGCGGATATGTCCGACATCCTGGCATCCGGCTTGAACTTGACCAGCGCGAACGGCATTTTCGCCGGATCGTTTTCCGCGCCGGCAATCTCGAAATCATTGCCCTTGCCGCCGGGTTCGACAAACGACTGCACCATGACCAGGGCCAGCAGAACCGCGGCTGCCGCCCAGGCGACACCGACCGGCACCGCCATGAAGCGGCCCCAGGCCTGCGCCAGCCAGGACGATCCTGCCGGCTTGCGCGCAGGCCCGGCCTCGGCGTCGAGTGCCTTGGCAAAGCGGCTGAGCGCATCGGCCGGCGGCCGGATTGCTTCGTTGGCGGCCGTGGCGCCGGAGAATTCGGCTTCAGCCTCGCCAAGGGCGGCAAGTGCGGCCGGAT
>NZ_RZPH01001341.1:0-1280 GCF_004022825.1 Mesorhizobium sp. M7A.F.Ca.CA.004.04.2.1 | reverse complement strand
ACCGTGCAGGGCGGCACGGGGGGCGCCAGCGGCTATGGCGATCCACGCTACCGCGCCGGATCTGGCGGGATCGGCATTGCCGGGGCAGGCCTCACCGTGACCAACAGCGGCACCATCGCCGGTGGATTCTCGATCGACGGCAACGGTCCCCAGGCTCATGCGATCCAGTTCACCGGTGGCGTCAATACGCTGGAACTGCACGCCGGCTCGGTGGTCAGCGGCACTGTGGAGGCCTTCAGCGCGGCCGACACATTCGGCCTCGGCGGTTCGGTCGGCGGTTCCTTCGATCTTTCACAATTGGGCGCGGCGGGCTCTTCCGCCCAGTATCAGGGCTTCGGCATCCTGGAAAAGTCCGGCACCGGCACCTGGACTATTTCCGGCACACCGGGCACGGTCATGGCCTGGTCCGTTACGCAAGGCATCCTCGATCTCGGCGCCACGACGCAGACCGCCACCGGCTTCACGCTGACGGGCGGGGAATTGCGCAACGGCACTCTGAGCACCGCCGGCAGCTTCGCCTTGAGCAACGGCACCGTGTCGGCGCTCCTCGGCGGGACCGGCTCCCTGGTCAAATCCGGCACCGGCACGGTCGTCCTCACCGGCACCAACACCTATTCGGGCGGCACCTTCGTCAACGGCGGCACATTGAGGATCGGCGGCGACTGGGCGCTGGGCGATGTCTCGGGCGCCCTGACCTTGAACGGCGGCGCGCTGCAGGTGACGGGCAATCCCGTCAGCTTCACGCTGGAACGCCAGATAATCCTCGGCGCCAACGGCGGCACCTTCGATGTCGGCGCCGGCAAGAACCTCATCCTCGACGGCGTGGTTTCGGGTGACGGACAACTCGCCAAGACCAGTTCCGGCACGCTGACGCTGACCGGCGCCAACAGCTATTCGGGCGGCACGGCGGTACGCGGCGGCAGCCTTGTCGCGGCGGCGACAGGTGCGCTCGGCGACGGGCCGGTCACCATAAACTCCAACGGAAGCGGGGGATGGGCCAGGCTCTATTTCTCGGGCAACGACGCCGCCTATCCAGTCAGCGCCCAGGACCTCTCGATCACCGTCGGCCGGGGCGACCTCAACTTCCAGGGCAATGCGACCGCCGGCGCGGCCACCATCGTCCTGGCGCAGGACGGCTATGGCGGGCTCAATTTCGGCACCGGAACCGATGCCGGCACGGCCAGCATCACCAACCAGGGCGGCGGCTTCGTCGCCTTCACGGGGGCAAGCGCCGCCAACGCGACCATCGTCAATGACGGCCTGGGCGTACCGTATTATTT
>NZ_RZPH01000133.1:0-9165 GCF_004022825.1 Mesorhizobium sp. M7A.F.Ca.CA.004.04.2.1 | reverse complement strand
ACGTCGTATAGCCCATCAGCGGATCGATCTTCTTGCGCGTCTCGGGATCGAATTCCAGCACCCAGTGGCCGGTCTTGGCCTTGCCGGACTGCATCGCGGTTTTGGCTGGGCTGAAAATGCGCGCGGACATGGCCACCTCGTTCTTGTGCAAGGCAGCATCGCCACCCTTCGCCCGTCATTACTGCGCAATGCGCACGGCGGCAAGGTTTTTGCTCTCGCAGGTTTTTGCACTTGCCATGCACCACCGAAATGAATAGGCAACAGACCGTTCGGAGTGTAGCGCAGCCTGGTAGCGCATCTGGTTTGGGACCAGAGGGTCGGGAGTTCGAATCTCTCCACTCCGACCATCCCCTCACAGCCCAATGCCCGGCGCAGCCATATGGTCACTTGCTCCGGCTCCGGTCGTGGATTCGTGGCCGGTTCGGCAACAGGGGGTTCAGATGCTTGGAATGGATGCCTGGGTGTCGCTTTTCGGACCGGCCTACTTTGCCTATGCCGGCATCACCGTTCCGTTCATGGTGACGTGGGCAATTGCCTGCGCCGCGCTGGCGATGTGGAACAACCGTGAAAGCCGCAGACAGGCGAGGCAGGCCCCAGGCGCCGTCGTCTCCCGCTCCTGGCGTGTCAGTATCGGAATGTTTGTGCTGGTCGCCGCCGGCTATATCGCCGCTCACTCTGCCGTCTACCTCGCGGTCCGTCATTTCGCCGTAATGTGGCTCTGAGACTGACCTCTCAGCTAAATCTCGAATTCGCCCTGCCCTTCATCCATGGCGTTGACGGTTTCGGCTGCCAGCGCCCTGGTGATCGGCGTCTTGCGTTCGAGCGCGGTCCGGTCGAGCCGCTCCACCACGCGCATCGCTGTCGCCAGCGAGCGCTCGATACGGCGGACCAGATACTGCACGACATGCGGTTCGACTTCGATCTGACGGTCGGCGAAGAGTTTTGTGATGACGCCGGCGAGCAGGAGATCGTCGGGCTCATGAATTTCGACTGTCGCCGCCGCTTTCAGCCGTGAGGCGAGATCAGGCAGCGTGACGCGCCAGGCGGACGGGAAGCGGCGCGCCGTCAGGAGCAGCGTCGACCCGGCACCACGCACCGTATTGATCAGATGGAACAGGCCCTGTTCATCGACCGCGCCGGTATCGACATCGTCGATCAGCGCCGGCCGCGCGCCGAGATTGGCAATGCTGTCGCCGATGCGCCTGGCGTCGACCGCCACCGCATTGACACGCGCGCGCCAGATCGAGGCCAGATGCGTCTTGCCCGAACCCGCGGGACCGGCCAGCACCACCACCGGCGATGGCCAGTCCGGCCAGCGGTCGACCAGCGCCACGGCCTGGTTGTTGGTGCCGGAGACGACGAGTTCGTCGCGCGAATAGCCGGTGCCATGGCCGAGATCGAGCGGCAACTGGCGTGGCGGGTCGGTTGGCTGGGCGGTCACTTCAGCGACGCGGTTGCGTGCGGTGGCCGCCGCCGCGATCGGCCGGGAGCTGCGGCACAGGTGCCGCGCCGCGGCCCTTGTAGAGCGGCGATTCGAGATAGCGGGCAATGGCGAACCGCACCAGCACGGCGACGGCCGCAGAAGCCGGCACCGCGATCAACAAGCCGACGAAGCCGAACAGCGCACCGAAGGCAAACAGCGAAAACATCAGCCATACCGGGTGCAGGCCGACGCTCTTGCCGACCAGCCGCGGCTGCAGGATGTTGCCCTCGATGAACTGGCCGATGAAGAACACGACCGCGACCGCGACGATCATCGTCCAGTCCGGCCAGAACTGGACGAAGGCGACGCCGACGGCCAGCACCAGCCCGGTCAGCGAGCCGACATAGGGGATGAAGGAAATCAGCCCGGCGAACAGGCCGATGAGGATGCCGAAATTCAGTCCGGTCAGCGTCAGCCCGGTGGCATACATGGCGCCCAGCACCAGGCACAGCGTGCCCTGGCCGCGCACGAAGCCGGCTGTTGCGGTGTTGATGTCACGAGCGATGGCGCGCACGGTCTGGACGTTGTCGCGCGGCACCCAACCGTCGATGACCGCCACCATGCGGTCCCAGTCGAGCAGCATGTAGAAGGCGACCACCGGCGTCACCACGAACAGGCTGACCACCGAGACCAGCGCCATGCCGGAACTCCACAGTGAGGTGAAGACGGTGGTGACCAGGCCGAAGCCCGAGGTCAGCAGCGAATTCAACCCGTCGCGCAAGCTGTTGGCGTTGACGCCGAACTTCTGTTCCAGCCATTTCGGATCGAACGAGGTGATCAGGCTTTGCAGCCGGGTCAGATATTCCGGCAATTTGCCGGCGAAATCGGCCATCTGCGTGGCCAGAACCGGAATGAGGATGACGAAGGCCAGCACCAGCACGATGAGGAAGGTGATGAGGATGACCACCGTCGCCATGAAACGGGACAGGCCGAGCCGCTGCAGCCGGTCGGCAACGGGATCGAGGAAATAGGCCAGCACCATGCCGGCGACGAAGGGCAGCAGGATGGCGCTGAAAACATAGAGGAAAAGCGCCAGCAGCGCGGCACCGGCCAGCCAGAAGAAGATCTGCCGGCGAAAGGTCGCGGACGCGGCGATGTCGGCGGCCGCGGCCTCGATCGCTGCCGCTTCTGTCTCAGATGTCCGGAGTGGAGCCTTCGCCATAGCCGCTCATGTGCCTCAGCCAAGTGACGAGATAGGCTGCGGCCGAAGCCACGGTCAAGACCCCGGACAGCAATATGAGGGCTGACCTCAGCGGGTCGAAGTGAACGGCAAGGGCAAGTTCTCCCAGCACAAGCGCGGCCAGCACGATCTGGATCGCGGTGTTGGCCTTCGACACGAACAACGGTTTCATCTCGACCGGATGGGTCATGACGGCGGACAACACCACCGCGCAGACGATCAACGCGTCGCGCGACACCATGATGACGACAAGCCACAGCGGCAATTGCCCGATGAAGCTCATGACCACGAACACCGAAACCAGCAGCAGCTTGTCGGCCACCGGGTCGAGATACGCGCCGAGCGTGGACTGCTGGTTGAAACGGCGGGCGATGAACCCGTCGACGCCGTCGGAAATGCCGGCGACGAGGAACCCGGCAAAAGCCCAGTCCCAGCGCGCCTGCAGCATCGCCAGCACCACCGCCGGCACCAGGATAAGGCGCAGGATGGTGATCAGGTTTGGGATGGTCAAATGCTTGGCACCTCCTCTTGGTCGGAGATAGATGATGAAGATAGCGGGTGGCAACAAGGGAGAAGCTGCCGATCTCCCGCACGGGAGAGCGGCTTTCAGCTTGGCTTTCGCCAATCACGAGCGCCTATACGCGTGCCCTGTCCACGGTTTTATGGGCCGAAATGGCCGTTATCCTTGCGGACAGAAACCGTTCATGCGAAGAGCCCGCGACAAGGAAAATTGTTGAACGGGCACCAGAAATGAGCAAGCGCGACGTGAACAAGCGCAAGAACGGGCTCACCTATGCCGAGGCCGGTGTCGATATCGACGCGGGCAATCTCATGGTCGAGAAGATCAAGCCGCTGGTGCGCGCGACGCGCCGGCCGGGCGCCGACGGCGAGATCGGCGGTTTCGGCGGCCTGTTCGACCTCAAGGCCGCGGGCTTTACCGACCCGGTGCTGGTGGCGGCCAATGACGGCGTCGGCACCAAGCTCAAGATCGCCATCGATGCCGGCAAGCACGACACGATTGGCATCGACCTCGTCGCCATGTGCGTCAACGACATCGTCGTGCAAGGTGCCGAACCGCTGTTCTTCCTCGACTATTTCGCCACCGGCAAGCTCGATCCCGACCAGGGTGCCGCAATCGTCGGCGGCATTGCCGAGGGCTGCCGCCAGGCCGGCTGCGCGCTGATCGGCGGCGAGACGGCCGAGATGCCCGGCATGTATCACGGCAATGATTACGACCTGGCCGGCTTTGCGGTGGGCGCCGCCGAACGCGGCCAACTGCTGCCCACCGACGATATTGTCGAAGGCGACGTGCTGCTGGGCCTGGCTTCCTCTGGCTTGCACTCGAACGGATATTCGCTGGTGCGCCGCATCGTCGCCGTCAGCGGTCTGTCGTGGAGCGATCCGGCGCCGTTCAACGACGAGGCCACTCTGGCCGAGGCGCTGCTCGAGCCGACCCGCATCTACGTCAAGTCGATTCTCAAGGCGATCCGCAACACGCATGGTATCAAGGCGCTCGCCCACATCACCGGCGGCGGCTTCCCGGAAAACATCCCGCGCGTGCTGCCCAAGGATTTTTCGGCCGAACTCGATCTCGAGGCGATCGACGTTCCTGCGGTGTTTTCGTGGCTGGCCAAGACTGGCGGCGTGGCGCCGGAAGAGATGATGCGCACCTTCAATTGCGGCATCGGCATGATCTTGGCGGTCGCGTCCGGCCAGGCAGCACAGGTCGCCGCCGTGCTGCAGGAGGCCGGCGAGACGGTGACGCCGATCGGCCGCATCGTGCCGCGCCGCGACGCCGGCGTTATCTATCGGGGCTCGATCGGCCTATGAACGCGCAGAGGAAACGCACCGTCGTCCTGATCTCGGGGCGCGGCTCCAACATGACCGCGCTGATTGCCGCGGCCAGCGACCCGGCGTTCCCGGCCGAGATCGTCGGTGTCATTTCCGACAAGGCGGACGCCGCCGGGCTCGGCATCGCCAGAGCGCGCGGCATCGCCACGCAGATCGTCTCGCGTGCCGACCATGGCAGCAAGCAGGCGCATGACGCGGCAATAGACGCGGCGCTCGCGGCCTTCAACGCCGAGATCGTGGCGCTGGCCGGCTATATGCGCATCCTCACCCCCGGCTTCGTCCAGAGATGGCAGGGCCGCATGATCAACATCCACCCTGCCCTGCTGCCGGCGTTCAAGGGGCTCGACACCCATGTGCGCGCACTGGCCGCCGGCATCCGCATCCATGGCTGCACCGTGCACTTCGTCACCTCCGAGATGGATGACGGTCCGATCATCGCACAGGCGGCCGTGCCGGTGATGGTCGGCGACACCGCCGATACTTTGGCAGCCCGCGTGCTGAAGGCCGAGCACCGGCTCTATCCGCTGGCATTGGGACTGGTTGCCGAAGGCAAGGCGCGCATGGAGGCCGGCCGCACCGTGCTTGCCCACTTTGCCGACGATGCCGACAACGGCACTTCGGTGGTGATGGCCCCCGACCCGCTGCGCGAGGAAACCGACCTCGAGCATCTGGCGCGCATCACGCCGTGAGGCGAGAGCGTGACGATGAAACAGCTTCTCCTGCTTCGTCACGCCAAATCCAGCTGGGACGACCCTGGCCTTGATGATTTCGATCGGCCTTTGGCCGAACGCGGAGTGAAGGCGGCGCGCTCGATCGGGCGCGAGCTTGCGGCGCGCGGCTGGCTGCCGGACCTGGCGCTGGTGTCGCCGGCGCTGCGCACCCGCGACACCTGGCGGCTGGTGGCGGCCGAGTGGCCCATGGAGGCGCCTGTCGAATTTGTCGAAGCGCTCTACGAAGCGACGGCGGCGGACATTCTCGCCGAGCTGAGCAAGGTAAAGGCCGCAACCAACACCATTCTGTTGCTGGGCCACAATCCCGGCCTGGAAGAATTCGCACGGCGCCTTGCCGGTTCCCAATCGGATGGCTCCGCTCGGAACCGGCTTGAGGAAAAATTCCCGACCGCGGCGCTGGCCCGTTTCACCGTTGACACCGACTGGACGGATCTCGCCTTCGGCGGAGCGCGGCTGACGCATTGCCTCAGGCCGAAGGATCTCCGCTAAGACCTGTCCCGCACGGCTTCGTCCCATGCAAAACGACGCGTCGGGCACGTTGCCGATCGCATGTTCCAGCGAAGCCGCCCTGGTTGGGAACCAGACCGCATATAGCGAGTTTTTCCATATGGGCCGCCGATAATCGAGCAAACCGGTCCGCACGTGCGCCATCCCGCTGACTGAACTCGCGAGCCGGAAATGACCGGATCTCCCCTGCGCAAAACCGCCTGGCGGTCTCACGAACTGCAAAGTCATGAGGCCATTCGTGTCGTCGGCAGCCGCGAGCACAATCTCAAGAACGTCAGCATCGACATTCCAAAAAAGCTCATCACCGTTTTCACCGGCGTCTCGGGTTCGGGAAAGTCCTCGCTGGTATTCGATACAATCGCGGCGGAATCGCAGCGCCAACTCAATGAGACCTTCAGTTCCTTCGCCCGCCATCGCCTGCCGCACTATGGACAGCCAGACGTGGATTTGATCGAGAATCTGGCGGTGGCGATCGTTGTTGATCAGAAGCGCCTAGGCGGCAATGCCCGCTCGACCGTCGGCACAGCCACCGACATCCAAGCCCTGTTGCGGCTGTTGTTTTCCAGGGTCGGCGAACCATTTGTCGGCCTGTCCAGCGTCTTTTCCTTCAACCATCCGGACGGCATGTGCCCGCGCTGTGAGGGGATCGGCGCCATCACCACGGTTGATGTCGACGCACTGCTCGACCGCTCGAAATCACTCAACGATGGCGCTATCCGCTTCCCGCTTCTCGCTGTCGGCAGCGCGCGCTGGAAGCGCTATGTGCTGTCGGGTTATTTCGACAACGACAAGAAACTCGAAGACTACAGTCCCGAGGAATGGGAGCTTTTGCTGAATGCCGAGCCACACAAGCCGCCGCATCCGGCCAAAGGCTGGTGGGCGAGTTCGATGTATGAGGGGCTGATCCCGCGCTTTCACCGCAGCTTTCTGCACAACCGGTCGAGTTCAGACCGGAACGAGGCGCTGGAGAGCGTGGTGACCAGCGGGCTATGCCCGGATTGCCATGGGGCGCGGTTGCGGCCGGAAGTCCTGGCATGCAAGATCAACGGCAACAGCATAGCCGACCTTGCCGCCATGCCGGCCAGCGATCTTGTGCCCATTGTCGCGGAAATTTCAACGACCGCGGCTGTGCCGATCGTCGCGGCGCTCTGCGCCCGACTTGACCACATGACTGGCATCGGGCTCGGCTATATCAGCTACGAGAGATCCGCGACAAGGGCAACACTGTGCTGGTGGTCGAGCACGATCCTCAGATCATCGCCATCGCCGACCATGTCATCGATATGGGTCCGGGCGCGGGCGAGAGTGGTGGGCGCGTCGTCTTCGAGGGCAAGGTGGCCGATCTCGAACGATCCGACACTTTAACCGGCCGCTTCATGAAGGCCCGACCGCACCCGAAAGCGGTGCTGCGCCCCCCGACAGGCTGGTTGAAGCTGCGCAACGCCAACCTCCACAACCTCAAGAACGTCAGCGTCGACATTCCACAAGGGGTGCTCACTGCGGTCGTCGGCGTTGCCGGTTCGGGCAAGAGTTCACTGATCAACGGCGTGTTCTCGCGTCGCTACCCCGACGCCGTATGCATCGACCAGGGTGCGCTGGGCGGCTCCATACGCTCGAACACGGCGACCTATACAGGGGTCCTCGACCCAATCCGAAAACTATTCGCCGAAGCCAATAGCGTCGGTGCCTCTTTGTTCAGTTCCAACTCGGCCGGGGCCTGTCCGGGGTGCAAAGGGCTCGGTGTCACCCGCATGGATATGGCCTTCATGGACACCATCGTCAGCGCTTGCGAGGTCTGCCACGGCCGACGGTTCACCGACGCGGTGCTCGCTTACAAGCTTCGCGGCAAGAACATCGACGACGTGCTGAGCATGAGCGTTTCAGACGCCCAGCGCTTCTTCCACGAGCCGGACATCCGCCCGGCACTCGACCGTGTGGCCGAGGTCGGCCTTGACTACATGACGCTTGGCCAACCCCTGAGCAGTCTCTCTGGCGGCGAACGCCAGCGCATCAAGCTGGCAACGGAGTTGCAGAATATCGGACGCATCTTCATCCTCGACGAGCCGACAACAGGGTTGCACATGTCGGATGTGGCAAGGCTGGTCAGGTTGATGGGGCGGCTGGCCGACAGCGGCAACACGTTGCTGGTGATCGAGCACAATCTCGACGTCATCACACAAGCCGACTGGATTATCGAGATGGGTCCGGGCGCCGGGCAGAATGGCGGCAGCGTTATCTTCAAGGGCAATCCGATCGAGATGATCAACTCGGAAACGTCTCAGACGGCGCCCTGGATCAGGGCGGGTGCATCACTCGAAACCTGAATTATGGATGTGGAGCACTTTTCCGGCGCCGCCCGGCGAGCTTTAGCCGACTGCTCGTCATTTCGAAATATTTTCCCAACGCATAAAACAAGAGCGGCGGGCAAAGCCCACCGCTCTTTGTGGTCGCAGACTTCAGAAAATCAACGACCCCAGATGCCCTGGCCCGACTGAGCCGGCACCTTGGCATTGGCATCACCCTGCGTCTTTACGGACTTCGGGATCGAGCCGGTGTGTGTGGTGTCGATGTTGGACACGGACTGGTTCGCAACCGGCTGGTTGGCATTGTAAGAGCCATAGTTGTCGCTGCCGGCAAAAGCGGTGCCCGTGGCGACGAGGATGGCGGCGGCGGTAAGAGCGATCTTGGTCATTTTAGTTACTCCAGTATTTCTTTGTTCTGTCCGTCTGGTGGCGTGCCCTTGGGAGGAATTTCGCGTCGCTCGGACCACCCCGAGATGGGTTTGCCCTGCCGCGGATTCCAATCACGAAGATGTTCCTCCGCAGCTTGAATCCGGGCCTTGAAATTTGGCACAGGCCCCCGGCGGTCATAATTTTATTGTTCGAAATCAAATCTTTAGTGAGATTCTTCTCCCACTATCCGAGGCCGACAACCAGGCCAGCGTTCACCATCTGCTATACAGTCCGTCAACAGAAATCGAACCGAACGGTTCGGTTTGAAGAGACCTGACCCCTCCAGCGTTCTTTTTTCGGTGCGGAGGTGGACGAGATATGGGTGCGTACGTCCAACCGGGACGACAAACCGGCCGCTATAGGCCGGTCATGCCCAGCACGTCGCGCATGTCATATTCGCCTGGCGGGCGTCCCTCGAGCCAGAGCGCGGCGGCGATGGCGCCGCGTGCGAACATGACGCGGTCGCCGGCTGCATGCGACAAGGTCAAGGTCTCGCCCTCGGCGCAGAAGCTGACGCTGTGTTCGCCGATGATGCTGCCGCCACGCAGCACCGCAAAGCCAATCTCGCCGGTCGGCCGCGCGCCGATGACGCCGTCGCGTGCAAGCCTTGCGACCGTGTCCAGGTCGATGCCGCGTCCGCCGGCTACGGCATGCCCCAGCATCAACGCCGTCCCCGATGGC
>NZ_RZPH01001340.1:0-1281 GCF_004022825.1 Mesorhizobium sp. M7A.F.Ca.CA.004.04.2.1 | reverse complement strand
TGGCCGGATCGATGGCGGAGGCGACGACGAGTTCTCCGGCGCCGGCCAGCATGGCCGAGGCGCGCGGGTGCAGGGCGTGGGTGGTGAGGATTCGGGTCATGTCGGTCAAGCTTTTTCGAGCGCCGGGCTTTGAGGTTCCTCGCCATGGCCCTCGATCAGGCCTTTCCAGTAGCTCTCAGCCCCTTGCAAATGGGCGCTCATCAGCGCCTGGGCGAGATTGCCATCGCGGCGCAGCAGCGCCTCATAGATCTGGATATGCTCGGCATGCGAGCGCACGTTGCGCTCGGGGTCGTTGAAATAGATCGGCAGGCGCTGCTCGCCCATCATATAGTAGACGCTGCAGACATTGTGGAAGACGCTGTTCTTGGTGGCGCGCACGATCTCGAGGTGGAATTCACGGTCTTCCCTGGCAAGCCCTTCGCCGGCGGCAATGCGCTCTTCCGAAGCTTTCAGTATCTCGCGCAGCCGCTCGAAATTCTCCTCTGTGGCGCGCGAACAGGCAAGTTCGGCCGCCTTGATCTCGTGGATCTTGCGCAGTTCGACCGTTTCGTAGATCTGGATCGGGTCGAGCGGCAGGCCCGCGCGGGCAAAGAGCGCCATGGCCTCCACGCTGGCCTGCTTGGTGTCGATGTAGATGCCGGACTTGGCCCGGCGCTCAACGATGCGCATGGCCTCAAGGATGGCCAGCGCCTCGCGGATCTGGCCGCGGCTGACAGCGAAATGCTCCGCCAGTTCGCGTTCCGAAGGCGTACGGCCGCTCTCCTTGTCCGAATGGGAGAACAGGTAGGCAGCGAGTTCCGCGAGGAGGTTCTTTTCTTTCATCGTCAACCGCGCTGCGCGTGCGCCTCCAGGAATCGCTCCGAAATGGTGAATCCCAGACCCGGTTTTTCCGGGATCGCTATCATGCCGTCCCTGGCTTCGACAGTCTCTTCGACCAGATCGTGGATCATCGGGTTGGCGCCGAGCGAATATTCGACGGTAAAACTCGACGGCGAGGCGGCGCAGACATGCAAGCCTGCGAAAAAACAGGGCGCGCCGGCCCACAGATGCGGCGCAAAGCGCAGATTGAAGGCGCTGGCGATGGTGCCGATCTTCATCGCCTCGCTGATACCGCCGCAGAAGGCGGGATCCGGCTGGAAAATATCGGCGGCTTTCAGCACCGCGAGATCGCGGAAGGCATAGCGTGTCGCCTCGCTTTCGCCGGTGGCGATCGGGACGGCACCTGACGCCCGCACTTCAGCCATGCCGGGCTTGTCGTCGGCGATGATAGGTTCCTCGAAC
>NZ_RZPH01001339.1:0-1282 GCF_004022825.1 Mesorhizobium sp. M7A.F.Ca.CA.004.04.2.1 | reverse complement strand
ATTGGCGACATAGTGCGCCGCCGAGCCGCGCAACCTGGCCACGGCCGCGTCGTCCAGCACCCTGATCGCCTTGGCCGGCGAACCGACGATCAGCGAATTGTCCGGGAATTCCTTGCCTTCGGTGACCAGCGCACCGGCGCCGACCAGGCAATTCCTGCCGATTTTCGCGCCGTTCAGCACGATGGCGCCCATGCCGATCAGGCTGTTGTCGCCGATCGTGCAGCCATGCAGCAAGGCGCGGTGGCCGATCGTGCAGCCTTCCCCGATCGTCAGCGGGAAACCGGGATCGGTGTGCATGACCGTATGTTCCTGCACATTGGTGTCGGCACCGATGACGATGGGCTCATTGTCGCCGCGGATGACGGCGCCGAACCAGAAGCCGGCATTGCGTCCGACCCTGACGTCGCCGATCAGCGTCGCATCGGGTGCGATCCAGTTCGAACCCGCATCGGCGAAGCTGGGCTCTGTTCCATCGATCGCATAAAGCGGCATTTCTGGTCTCCGAATCGTCTCAAGCTGGCAGCTCGGACCCTAGGAGACGGACCGTCCATGAGGCAATGGCAAGCACGACGACGCCCAGCGCCAAGGTCCACGCAATTGCCGTGCAGCCGCAGGACATCAGCGCCAACGTTGAAATGCGGCGCTGACGCCGGGCATCGATGGCATCATTGACCAGCATGAAGGGTCCGGCACAGGCAGTGGCGAGCAGCGAGCGCAAGACATGTGACGGCGACACATAGGGTTCGGTGAAGGCGACCTTGCGGCCCGACACCAGTTCCATAGCCGATCCGGCCAGCCCGCAGGCCGTCAACCCGACGGCAAAAGCAAAGAGTGTGAGTTCCAGCGGTCCCATCTTAACTTTCCATTTACCATGAAATTGCACAGTCGTTCCACGCAGGCTGCAAGAGCCGTGCCGTACGATGTGTGCCGCCCAGGGACACTGGAGGCGGACGGACGGCCCGAGATCCGAGGACTGAGATGAAGCAGGCAGCGCTCGCCAACGAACTCACTGTGGTCGATTCCAGGCTGATGAAGCGGGTGCTCTACGGATTCGCGGCGCTGGCCCTGCTTTCAGCAGCGATCAGCCTTGCAGGCAAATGGTTTGGCCATTCGATCGCCATGGCCGGATACACCGACGACGCAACGATGCACCAAGTGGTGATCGGCAACAATGTCATCACGGTCCCGGCCAACGCCATCCGTTTCGCCCAGGCCCGGCGCGACGGCATCGCCTCGCGGCTCGACCTCTATCTGCGCTATCCCCAGATGGACGGCTACAGCG
>NZ_RZPH01001338.1:0-1282 GCF_004022825.1 Mesorhizobium sp. M7A.F.Ca.CA.004.04.2.1 | reverse complement strand
AGCTGGCGCTCATCGAGTTGGGCCATTCGTCAAAGATCCCTGTTGTTTCGTTGCCGTGGCTCGAGCACGTCGCTGCTCAAGACGCCTTCGCCGCGCTCGGGACGCCGATCAGGCCCGCATAGGCGGCCAGATAGTCGCCGGCCATTCTTCGAGCGGAAAAACGCTTTTCAAAAACGGCCCTCACCTTGCGCCTGTCGAGCTGCAGCAAAGCAGGCACCGCGGCGACCGCTCCATCCAGCGTGTCAGCGATGAAACCGGTCACGCCTTGATCGATGATCTCGGGCAGCGCACCGCAATTCCAGGCGATCACCGGCGTACCGCAGGCCATGGCCTCGATGGCGGCGAGCCCGAACGGCTCCGGCCAGTCGATCGGGAACAGCAGGCCGGCCGCCTTGCCGAGAAATTCCGCCTTCTGGTCCTCCTCGATCTCGCCGACATAGACGATGCGATCGCCGTCGATCAACGGTTCGACCACCTCGTGGAAATAGGCGCGGTCGTCGTCGCCGATCTTTGCCGCAAGCTTCAGCTTGAGCCCCGACCGCAAGGCGATCTCGATGGCGCGGTCCGGGCGCTTGTCGCGTGAGAACCGGCCGAGGAAGGCAAGGTAGGGTTCTTCCGCCGTCGTCTCGAAAGTCGGTTCGTAGAGAGTGGTCGGCAGCCCGTGATGGATCGTCGCCAGCCAATTGGCCTTGGCAAGGCCCGCCTTCTGGCTGTGCGAAATGGAAATCAGGGGAAAACGCGGAAACCGTTCATAGGCCGGCGCCAGGTCCACATAATCCAGCCTGCCATGCGGCGTCGTCACCGTGCGGTCGGCGAGATCCTCGAAGAAGGAAAAGTGCAGGAAATGGCTGAGGTGGAAGTGGATGACATCGAACTCCGACGCCCGGTCCCTCACCTGAGCAAGCATCGAAAGATGCGCAGCGATCTCGGATTTGAGCGGACGCGGATCGAGGCGCAGCGCGCGTTCCCGGCTGGCTACCAGCGTCGCGGAAGTCTGGCTGTCGCCACTGGCGAACAGCGTCACCTCATGGCCCAGATCGACCAGCGCTTCGGTTAGATACGAGACGATGCGCTCGGTGCCGCCATAGAGCCTTGGCGGCACCGATTCATAAAGCGGCGCGACATGGGCGATTTTCATATTCCATCCTGGATGCTGGGCATGCAGGTGTGAAATGCGTCAACGCCTCGATTGGTTCCGATTTTATGATCGAGCCGTCGGCACCAGAGGCCGCAGTCGGCATGCAACTGTGCGTCAAACGGATTGCGCGATCAGGGTCAGAAA
>NZ_RZPH01001337.1:0-1283 GCF_004022825.1 Mesorhizobium sp. M7A.F.Ca.CA.004.04.2.1 | reverse complement strand
GCGTCTCTACAAGGCGAAGTCGACCGGCCGCGACCGCGTCGTCGGCGAGCCGGGCGGCCACGAAGCCGACACGGCCGCTGCATGGACAAAGTCCGCGCGGATTTAGTTCGTTACGACTTCCTCTGCCGTCGAATGCCCGTCACGGTTGAAACCGCCATCAGCGCGATCGCCAGCCATTTCAGCGCCGTGATAATCGGCCCGGCCTCGATATCGTAGGCAATGAACAGCAGGATGCCCGGCACCAGCAGGCCGCATAGGATCATCATGATGCGGTTGATCTGCCACGAGACTTTCGACGCCAACGCCTCGTCGCCGGGCGCGGAAACAAGTGCTGCTCGCATCGTCTTGCCGCCGACCAGCATGGCCGAAAGACGCATCGAGATCGGCAGGCCGAGCCCGATGATCAAGAAAGCGCAAGCGGCCAGCAGCGAGGAGAATTTCAACGCGCTGGTGTCCGCCGGCACCGGAAACAGCAACGTCGCCAGCGGCAGGAAGGCGCCGAAAATGCCGATCGCCGCGATAATGATGAAGATCACCGCATTGACGATCGTGAACAGCTGGTACGTGCCGACGCCGATCGGTTCGGAGAGCGTTCGCATGCGTGCCCATTCGGCGTCGGTATACGAAAAGCCCGGCCATTCCATGCGGGCATCGTTTATCGAGACCATGCCCTTGGCCCAGAAAGCCAGCCGCGCCAGCGCGCTGCTCGTCATGCCATCCATTGCCGCCCCCGCCAGAATGATGCGCTCGCAGCATAGCACCAGGGCACGGCAGGGCGACAGTCCGGTACCTCTGTTGAGAGTTACTGGAAGCCGATCGCGTCGACATTGCCGGTTGGGCAGCCGGCCTTGTTGGTCGGCACCGAAGCCAGCAGCAGGTCCTTGAGCGCGCTGTTCGGGCCGATCGGACCGGCGAGGCCGAGCGTCAGTTCGCCGATCAGCCGCCTGCCGCTCGACGGATCGATGACACAGGACACACGCACCCGGTCGCCTGCCCCCGCGCCGAAGGCAGTGTCGAAAGCGCCGCGAATCTGGTCCGCCGTCAGCTTGCCGCCGATGTTCTTGGCAAAGAGATCGCGCACCGGCGAGCTGTTCACCGCGCGCATCAGGTTGAGCGCGTCGGAGAAATAGTCCTGCTGGCTCTTGCCGTAGCAGGTGCCGTGCTTGATCCATTCATGCCGCTCGAGGTGGGAGGCCGTTCCAGGCATCACCTGATCGAGCTCCGTGCGGGTGTTGGCGTCCAGATTGACCGGCGGCAGGTCTTTCCAGTGGGCCGGATTGTCG
>NZ_RZPH01001336.1:0-1284 GCF_004022825.1 Mesorhizobium sp. M7A.F.Ca.CA.004.04.2.1 | reverse complement strand
TCTTCTCCCCGTAAAAAGGGGAGAAGCAAGCAAATTCACCGTGCCATGGCGTGGTATTCGTCGTTCGGGCGCATGTCGATTGCCGCGGCCACGCGGTTCGACATGTTGAAGAAGGCAGCGGTCGAGGCGATGTCCCAGATGTCGCGATCGGTGAAGCCGGCCTGACGCAGCGCGGCCCGGTCTGCCTCGACGATCTTGGCCGGCTCTTGCGTCAGCTTGACGGTGAATTCGAGCATTGCCACCTGCCTGGGCGAAAGATCGGCGGCGCGGAAATTCATCACCATCATTTCGCCGAGCGGCGGGTCGCCGGAGAGCTGGCGCACCGCCGCGCCATGCGCGGTCAGGCAATAGTAGCAATGATTGATCGAGGAGACGGCGACCGCGATCATCTCGCGTTCCAGCTTGGTCAGCCCGGACTCACCCAGCATCAAATCGTTGTACATGTCGGTGAAGGCGCGCAGCTTTCTGTCGTCGAAGGCATAGGCCCTGAGCACGTTGGGGACGAGGCCGAGCTTCTCCTCGCATTTGGCGAAATAGGTTTTTGTCGCCTCGCTCAGCTCTCCCTGGCCAAGATCAAGCGCGCTGATTTTGCCGGTCATGGGTCATTTCTCCTCGTTGCGCGGCATCTTGTCGCCAAATTCCGATAATTCTTGGCAAGCCGTCAAACCTTTGTCGCCAAACAGCGGTCATCTGCTACCATATTCGTAAAAGCATTCGACGGGAGGGACGTGCGTCATGGCCAGCGTGAAATCCGCGAGCAAGCCGAAGAAAAAAGCCACGGCAGCGATTAAAGCGGAGGAAAGGCCGGCCAGGCTTGCAGACTATCTGCTCGCCCGCGCGCCAGCTGAAGACATTGCTCCCTACGATGTGGCCGACCTGGAGCGGGCTGCCGATCTCGCCGGCCAGGCAGTCGCCACTCACAGGAAAGGCGAGTGCGTCGTCGCCGTCGATGCCGATTCGGGCGTTGTGCGAGACGGCCGCCCGATGACGGTTGTCACGGTCGTCAACGACAACATGCCGTTCCTGTTCGATTCCATCCTCGGCGAGATCACCGAGACATCGGGCGAACCGACCCTGGTCACCCATCCGGTTATCGTGGTGCGCCACGGCAAGGGCGGCGTGGAAGAAATCCTCGGCGACGGCAATTTCGCCAAGGACGATGGCAGCCACGACCGGCTTAGCGTCATCCATGTCCACATCCCGCGGGTGACATCCGAGCAGGCGAGCGGATTGAGCGAGCGGCTGCGCAAGATCCTTGGCCAGGTTCATGCCGCCGTTCACGAC
>NZ_RZPH01001335.1:0-1284 GCF_004022825.1 Mesorhizobium sp. M7A.F.Ca.CA.004.04.2.1 | reverse complement strand
CAAGCCATCGGCAGCTACGAGGGCGGGCGCATGCTGTTCCTCGGGCTCGGCACCGGTCTCGGTGCGGCGATGATCGCCGACAACGTCGCCCAACCGATGGAACTCGCGCATTTGCCCTACAAGAAGGGCAGGAGTTTCGAGGATTATGTCGGCGAACGCGGCCTGGAAAAGCGCGGCAAGAAGAAATGGCGCAAATACGTCTTCGACGTCGTCGACCGGCTCCGTGCCGCCATGCAGCCGGACTATGTCGTGATTGGCGGCGGCAACGTCGACAAGCTCGATGAATTGCCCGCCGACTCCAGGCGCGGCGACAACACACGCGCCTTCGAAGGCGGGTTTCGTTTGTGGCGCGACAAAGCGCTGATAGTCTGATACTGTTATTGTTTAATATAGTTGTTCAAAATAACGTGTGACCTGACATCAAGTCGTTGCAATACGCAGATTTGCCGACTAGGAATTCCGCGCTACACCAACGCCATTCGTCCCGTGGACGCACGAAGGACGCCATAGCATTTTGATTTCGCGCATGATCCTTTCCGGAAGTCGAATCCGATTTTCAGGTCATTCGCTGTAGACGGAGAAATAGAGTGACCGACGATAGCAACAGTGCCCGTAAAGACATCGATCTGCTCGAGCTGACCGCTCACATCGTGTCCGCTTACGTCGAGAAGAACCGCTTGCCCGCCTCCGGCCTGGCCGACCTCATCGCCAGCGTCAGCGCCTCGATAAACGCGCTCGGCAAGCCTGCGGTCCCGGTGGCTGCCCCCTTGGTCCCGGCGGTCAACCCCAAGAAGTCGGTGACACCCGATTTCATCATCTGCCTCGAAGACGGCAAGAAGTTCAAATCGCTGAAGCGTCACCTGGGCGTGCATTTCGGCCTGACACCGGACGCCTATCGCGCCAAATGGGGCTTGCCGTCGGACTATCCGATGGTCGCTCCCAACTACGCGGCCTCGCGTTCGCTGCTGGCGAAATCCATCGGCCTCGGCCGCAAGGCTGCCCCCGTGAAGGCACCCGCCAAGGGCAGGAAGGCCAAGGCCTCGGCCTGAACATTCAGTCCTGAGCCAACAGTTAGGACGACTGGAACAGAAGCCTGCCGGCGAATTCGCCTTGGCAGGCTTCATGTTTTTATGGCTTGGATAGGTGGACGGGTTGCTAGAGCAATTCCAGGAAAATTGTGAAACGGTTTTCCGTCCGGAATTGCCTAAAAACAAGGAGTTAGAGCGGGTCGCCGTTTCCGTGAAACGGTGAACTGCTCTAGGGGAGCGAGCCATGAACTACACC
>NZ_RZPH01001334.1:0-1285 GCF_004022825.1 Mesorhizobium sp. M7A.F.Ca.CA.004.04.2.1 | reverse complement strand
CCTCACCGCCAATGCGGCTCTGGGCCTCGACTGGCGTGATTACATCGGCATCGATGGCCATGACAGGGTGTTGAGCGCCGAGGCCGGACTGACCTGGTGGCTGAACCGCTACGCCGGCCTCACCACAAGGGTGAGGACCGAGAAGCTGACCAGCAATCTGCCGGGCCGGGACTACACCGCCAACAGCATCTTCCTCGGCGTGAAAGTGCAGCGCTGAGGACTTGCGTGCCAAACGTGCGTTGAGATCAGACCGGCCCTTCCGCGGACCGGCTGAACATCGACATCGACTTAAGATGCGGCGCCGCGGCGCTCGGATGGCTTCATCTCATCGAGAAGCGTGCGGATCACACCGGCCATGTTCTCGTTCATGTCGCTGCGCCACAGCGCGAAGGCGACATTGGCCTCGACGAAGCCTTCCGGCGATCCGCAGTCGAACGTGCGGCCTCGATAGTGGTAGCCGTAGAAAGGCTGCTGCTTTTCCAGCTTCAGCATGGCGTCGGTGAGCTGGATCTCGTTGCCGGCGCCTTTTTCCTGGCCTTCAAGGATCTTGAAGATCTCCGGCTGCAGGATGTAGCGGCCGTTGATGTAAAGATTGGACGGCGCGGTGCCGGCCTTCGGCTTTTCCACCATCTCGGTGATGCGGAAACCGTGATGCGTGTCCTCGCCGCGGCCGACGATGCCGTATTTGTGGGTTTCGGCGGGAGCGCATTCCTGCACCGCGATGATGTTGTTGCCGGTCTCCTCGTAGAGCTCGACCATTGCCTTCGTGCAGCTCTTCTCCGACTGCATGATCATGTCGGGCAGCAACAGCGCGAAGGGCTCGTCGCCGACGAGCTCACGGGCGCACCAGACGGCATGGCCAAGTCCCATCGGCACCTGCTGGCGTGTGAAACTGGTCTGCCCCGGCGCCGGCTGCAGCCGTTGCAGGCGGGCGAGCTGGTCGTCCTTGCCGCGCTGGGCCAGCGTGTCATAGAGTTCGAACTGGATGTCGAAATGGTCCTCGATGACGGCCTTGTTGCGGCCGGTGACGAAGATGAAATGCTCGATGCCGGCCTCGCGTGCCTCATCCACCACATACTGGATCACCGGCCGGTCGACGACGGTCAGCATTTCCTTGGGGACAGCCTTGGTGGCCGGGAGAAACCGTGTGCCGAGACCGGCGACCGGGAAGACTGCCTTGCGAACTCTCTTCATGCTTTCAATTATCCGTTTGAGGGCCAGCTCCGCAATCCCCGTTCCAAGACATTTTCACGCCGGAATTCGGGACTACTGGGCAACTGAGAGG
>NZ_RZPH01001333.1:0-1286 GCF_004022825.1 Mesorhizobium sp. M7A.F.Ca.CA.004.04.2.1 | reverse complement strand
GGCTGTTGCGGGCCTGGTCGAGCCGGACCGGCTGGTCGGGGATGGTGACGGCGAATGTGGTGCGCCCGCCAATGCTCTCGACCAGTTCCACCGTGCCGCCATGCGCGCGGATCAGTTCGTGCGCGATCGCCAGGCCAAGGCCGGTGCCGCCGCTGCGCGCCGAGCCGCGAAAGGCCGCGAACAGGTTTTCCCGCGCCTTGGGCGGCAGGCCGGGTCCGGTGTCGCTGACGGCAATGCGGCTGACGCTGCCCAGGCGCACGGCCGAAACCGCCAGGCGGCGCACCAGGGCGTTTTCGCTGTCGGCCGCCATCGCCTGCACGGAATTCCGGCACAGATTGGTGAGCACCCTGAACAGCTGGTCGGAATCGGCATCGACCTCGAAGGCCGGCTCGACCGAATTGACGAACTCGATGCCTTGCTCGATGTCGAGCAGGCCTTGCACGTCCTCGACCAGCTGCCGCAGCCGGAGCCGGCGGCGCGCGGGCGGCGGCTCCTGCGTGCGGCCGTAGTGAAGCACGCCTTCGGAATAGGACACGGCACGGTCGAGTGCGCGCAGCAGTTTCGGCGCGAAGGCCTGCACGGTCGGATCCTTGACCTGGCGCAGGCGGTCCGACATCAGCTGCGCCGAGGCCAGGATGTTGCGCATGTCATGGTTGATCTTGGAGACGGCAAGGCCGAGGTCGGCAAGATGCTTCTGCTCGGAGAGCATTTTTTGCAGCCGCTCCTGCATTTGCGACAGCTCGCGCTCGGCAACGCCGATCTCGTCGGCGCGGGCAGCCGGATGGATGATCCGTCCGGGATCGTCGGGCGCCTCGGAGAAGGACAGCATCGAGCGCGTCATCGTCCGGATCGGCCCGATCATGATCAGGTCGATGGCGGCGTAGACCAGCATGGCGGTGAACAGCGAGATCAGCAGCGAGACGAAGGCGACGTTGCGCGAATAGCGCAGCATCGCATTGCGCAGGCTGTTGTCGGGCATGATCAGCTCGAACTCCTTGTCCGAGTCACCGACCGGACCGAAGACGCGCAGCATCCGGTCGCCGCCGAAAAACAACGTGTCGAGCGCGCCGGTCATGCCCTTGATCATGCCGATCGAGGCGATATCGATGTGCGCGTCGACCTTCGGCGGCATTTCGGCCACCACCAGCAGCCGCGAGACGCCGCCGTCGCGCACCGCGATCGCCTTGGCGCCGATCGCCATCAGCACGTCGTTCTGGGCCGTGCGCGACAGCGAGGCGGGCTCACCCTGCACCAGCACGATCGACACCGCAGCCGCCGTGCTCAGC
>NZ_RZPH01001332.1:0-1288 GCF_004022825.1 Mesorhizobium sp. M7A.F.Ca.CA.004.04.2.1 | reverse complement strand
GCAGCAGACGGATCTGCACGTCGCGGGCGACCAGCCCGAAAAAGGTGCGGAACGCCGTCTCGGCATCCGCGAAATCCAAAAGTCCGGTCCGTCGGCCGGCCTCAAGCACCGGCTTCAACCGTTTGGCCAATGCGAAGCGGCCGTTCTCAAGCACCACGGCGCCGAGATTGTCCTTGCCCGAACCGGCATGGCTGACCGCCACCCGGTTGAGCGCGATCGAGGTGTCACTGGAGATCACCTTGAGCCAGTCCGAGGCGAAGCGTTCGAGACTTGCGGTCAGGGAGGCAAGATCGAGCCCCTTGCCGTCAACCGGCGCCACCCGCACTTTCGAGGCCTGCCACTGCACCGTCGCCGTCAGCAGCCCGTCACGGTCGCCGAACCATTTGTAGAGCGTTTCCTTGGAGCAGCTGGCGCGGCGCGCCACGGCGGTCATGGTCAGATGATCGCCCTCCTCGACCAGCAGCCGCAACGCCGCGTCGAGCACGGCCTTCTGCCGTTCTGTCAGCGCTTCGCTGGTGTCGATGTCGGGCACGCTGTGCAACACGCTCTTCTCTCGAAAGGTCGGGCCACCGGTCATTCCGGTATGCCGTACCGTACGTTACGGTTCGGCATATTGCGCAATCCGAGGCCGCGCGCAAGAGGGCGGGCGCAAAATATCTGCAAGTGATGCGTTGCCGCGCGACAAGCCTCGCTAATCGGAGGCTGGCGGATGGCGCAATCGTCCAAGCAGTGCGGAGACCCTGGTCAATTCATCCGCCGACAGTTTGGCGCCAACCAGTTCGGTGATCGACCGTCCGTAGACAGCCCACATCTGGCGGCGTGTCTCGCGGCCCTTGGCGGTGATGCGGATGGTCTGGCCACGACCATCATCGGCCACCGTCAGTTTCTCGACGAGCCCATCGGCCTCGAGCCGGGCCAGCAGCCGCGAAATGTTGTATTGCGCGAACAGAGTGCGCTCGATGAGCTGGAACGGCCGCAGCCCGCCCTCGCTCGCCTCAGCGAGCTCATGCAGCACGTCGTACCAGGCAAGCGGCGGCAGGCCGGCGGCCTTCAACGCTTCTTCAGCGCTTTCCATCAGTTGGCGCGAAACGCGCATCAGGCGAGCCCAGGCCTTGATGGCTTCTGGCGAAGGCGTGGCTTTCTCGGTCATGGCCAAGCATAGGCAGTAGATGCATCTGCATCAAGCTTGACGATCGATGCATGTGCATCTATATAGATGCAAATGCATTAACCTTGGAAACCTCATGGCACACAAGCTCATCCTCGTCAGCCATCACCTCTGCCCCTA
>NZ_RZPH01001331.1:0-1289 GCF_004022825.1 Mesorhizobium sp. M7A.F.Ca.CA.004.04.2.1 | reverse complement strand
CGATCACCGTCAGCGTCGCGGGCAACGCACCGGCCAGATTTCCGGCAATTTCACTGCCCAGAGCGCCAACGACCTTGCGGTGCTGCTGCGCGCCGGTGCGTTGCCCGCGACGCTGACGGTGATCGAAGAACGCACCGTTGGTCCGGGCCTTGGCCAGGATTCGATCCATGCCGGCAAGGTCGCCGGCATCATCGGTTCTATCCTCGTCGTCGCCTTCATGTTCGTCGCCTACGGCTTCCTCGGCTTCCTCGCCAACATCGCGCTGGCGGTGCACGTGGCGATGATCGTCGGCGTGCTCTCGCTGCTTGGCGCTACGCTGACCTTGCCTGGTATCGCCGGTATCGTACTGACCATCGGCATGGCGGTCGATTCCAACGTGCTGATCTATGAACGTATTCGCGAGGAGCGACGCGCCGGCCGCTCCGTGATCCAGGCGATCGATACCGGTTTCACCAAGGCGCTGGCGACCATCGTCGATTCCAACATCACCTCGCTGATCGCCACCGTGGTGCTGTTCTATCTCGGTACCGGGCCGGTGAAGGGCTTTGCCATCACCTACGCCATCGGCATCCTGACCACGGTCTTCACCGCCTTCACCTTCACCCGCCTGCTGGTCTCGATCTGGCTGCGCCGGGCTCGCCCGAAGGAATTGCCGAAGGCACCGGTGACCTTCGTTCCGCCCGGCACCAAGATCCCCTTCATGGGCATCCGTCGCTGGACCTTCACGCTCTCCAGCGCACTGTCGATCCTGTCGGTGGTGCTGTTCATGACCGTCGGCATCAATTACGGCATCGACTTCAAGGGCGGTTCGCTGATCGAGGTGCAGGCCAAGAGCGGCAATGCCGACCTCGCCGACCTCCGTGCGCGGCTGACCGAGCTCAACATCGGCGAAGTTCAGGTGCAGCAGTTCGGTACGCCGAACGACGTGCTGATCCGCGTCGGGACGCAGGATGGTGGCGAGAATGCCGAGCAGACCGTCATCGACAAGGTGCGTGGCGAGCTGCAGGACAATTACGATTTCCGCCGCGTCGAAGTGGTCGGCCCGACCGTTTCTGGCGAGCTTGCCAAGCAAGGCACGATCGCCATGCTGATCGCGCTGCTTGGCATCCTGGTCTATGTCTGGTTCCGCTTCGAATGGCAGTTCGCGGTCGGCGCCATCGTGGCGACGGTGCACGATGTGGTCATGACGCTCGGCTTCTTCGTCATCACCGGACTGGAGTTCAACCAGTCATCGCTGGCGGCGATCCTGACGATCATCGGCTATTCGCTGAACGATACGATCGTGGTCT
>NZ_RZPH01000132.1:0-9174 GCF_004022825.1 Mesorhizobium sp. M7A.F.Ca.CA.004.04.2.1 | reverse complement strand
GCCCTCGAGGGGGAGGCCGCGGCGTTCACCTCGGTGCTCGATCCCGGCGACGATCTGTTCGGCGCGCTGAAGGCCTGGCTGAAGCGCGAATATGGCATCGTGGTCAAGGTGCTGCCGGTCGCCACCATGCCGAACTGGCGCCGCCGTTATGATCGTCATTCGCAGCGCCTGTTCCTGTCCGAACGCCTGTCGCCGTTCGACCAGTTGCGCGAAGTCGCGATGGAGGCCTGCCTGATCCGCATGACGGTCGCGGTCGCCGGCGAGATCCAGGCGCTCAAGCTGAGCACCGACGAGGCGCGCCGCCTGGCCCGCTTCGAACTTGGCCGTTATGCGGCGCATGCGCTGATGATGCCCTATCAGGCCTTTCACGCGGCTGCCGTGCGCGCCCGCTATGACATCGATGTCCTGCGTTCGCGCTTCGGCGTCTCCTTCGAACAGGCAGCCAACCGGCTGACCATGCTGCAGCGGCAGGGTGCCTCGGGGGTGCCGTTCTTCATGCTGGAGGTCGACAATGCAGGCAACCGCTTCCGCAAGGCCGGCAGCCAGGGCTTTCCACAAAGCCGCTTTGGCGGCGGCTGTCCCAAGCTGCCCGTGCATGTTGCCTTCACCCAACCCGGCCAGGTCTTCGTCGAGGCAGTGGAAATGCCCGACGGCGCCGAGTTCCTGTGCATCGCCCGCACACTGGAAGGGCCGCAAGGCGCATTCTCGGAACGTCCGCGCCGCACCGCGCTGCTGCTCGGTTGCGACATCGGCTTTCGGGACGAGATCGTCTATGGCGCGGCATTGCCCGGTGCGGCAATCACCGCAAAGGCCGGCAGTATTGCGGCGACGCCGGTCGGGCCTGCCTGCCGGCTTTGCGAACGCGTCGGCTGCCTGGCGCGGGCCGAGCCGCCGGTGACGCGCCCGCTCGGCCTTGACGAGATGGTGACGGGCCTGAGTGCCTTCGATTTCCAGTAACGCCGTGTCCTCTGAAATGGGGGCAAGGTGCCATAATTGTCGCCGGCCGCTGGCTCAGTTCCGGCCTGCGCCTTTGCGTTACGCGAACAGAGCATCTTTTTGTCGTCCCTTGCGCATCGTCCCGTCCACAAAAGCCCGACAGTCGCGCTCATGATCGATACCGCATCGCCGATCGTCGCATCGCCAGCCGTCTCGCCGCGCGAGGAGCGCGTCGGCATGCTTTTGGTCTTCCTGTCGGCGCTGATGTGGAGCTTCGGCGGCACCATCGCCCGCTTCATCACTGTCGGTGACAGCTGGACGGTCATTTTCTGGCGATCCGTCTGGGCAGCCGCCTTCCTGGTCTGCTTCATGGTCTGGCGTGACGGCTGGCGTGGCACGTTGAAGCTGTTCCACGACATGGGTCTGCCCGGCCTTGCCGTCGGGATCTGCTTTGCCACCGCATCGACCGCCTTCGTCGTGGCGCTGGCCTACACCACCGTCGCCAACATCCTTTTGATGCAGGCAGGCGTGCCGTTGCTGGCGGCGCTGTTTGCCTGGGCGTTGTTTCGCGAAAGGGTCGGTGTCGCCACCTGGGTGGCAATCGCCGCCGTCATCACCGGCGTCGCCATCATGGTGTCGGAATCGCTGGATGGCGCCGTCTCGCCCATAGGCGATGGGCTGGCGCTGTTGATCGCGGTCATGTTCTCGGTCGCCACCGTCATCACCCGGCGGTTTTCCGGCGTGCGCATGACGCCGGCGACGTGCCTCGGCACCATGCTCGCGGCCGGCTTTGCCGTCTCGCAGGCATCGACCTTCACCGTGTCAGTCAGCGACATGGGCTTTCTGTTTGCCTTCGGCGTGGTCAATCTCGGCCTCGGTCTCGCCTTCTTCGCCACCGGCGCACGGTTGATCCCGGCGGCCATCGCGGCTCTGCTCGGCACGTTCGAGCCGATCCTCGGCCCGATATGGGTCTGGCTCATCCATTCCGAGGTGCCGTCGGGGCGCACCATCATCGGTGGCGCGGTGGTGGTCACGGCGCTGCTCGTCCATATCGGGCTCGAATTCAAGCGCCAGGCACGGCCCGAACGCGCAGGGGTCACCGGGGTGCCGTCGCCTAATTGAAGCGGCCTGCAGCTTTGCCATTGACAACGTCGCTGCAGCACGGGCAGGCTGGGAATACGGCAACAACAAGACAGGCGTATCTTGCCAAGTCTCCCAGCCGGTCCGATCGGGACCGGACCATATCGTCGTATCTCTGCCCGCGCCACGGCGAAAGCCTATGACGGTATTGGCACGCCTCCCAGGCCGCCTCAGGGGCATCCAGCCATCTCATCGAACCGCCTGCATGGTCTCGGCAGTTCGCGCTTGTCGCCCCTTGGAAAGCTCAATAGTCTGAAGAAAATGCCGGTCGCGCTGATATCGCGACGAGCCGGTGAAGGAACACTCATCAAAGGAGAATAGCATGATCCGCAAAGCGCTCTGGCTTTCGGCAACCTCGGCATTCCTGACATTGTTCACCGTCGGCGGTCACGCCGCGGATCGTGTCGTCAACGTCTTCAACTGGTCGGACTATATCGACAGTTCGATCATCGACGATTTCACCAAGGAAACCGGCATCAAGGTCGTCTATGACACCTTCGATTCCAACGAAATCCTTGAGACCAAGCTGCTTGCCGGCGGCAGCGGCTATGACGTCGTCGTGCCCAGCGGCAATTTCCTTGCGCGCCAGATCCAGGCCGGCGTGTTCCAGAAGCTCGACAAGTCGAAACTGCCCAACATTTCCAACATGTGGGACACGGTTACCGAGCGAACCGCCAAATATGACCCCGGCAACGAATACTCGGTCAACTACATGTGGGGCACGGTTGGCATCGGCTACAACATCAAGAAGGTGCAGGCGGCGCTTGGCACTGACAAGATCGACAGCTGGGACGTCTTCTTCAATCCCGATAGCCTGGCCAAATTGAAGGACTGCGGCGTCTACGTGCTGGACTCGCCGGCAGATATCATCCCGGCGGCGTTGAAATATCTCAACCTCGACCCGAACAGCACGTCACCCGATGATATCGCCAAGGCCGAGGAGACCTTGCTCAAGGTGCGGCCTTACATCAGGAAGTTCCATTCCTCCGAATACATCAACGCGCTCGCCAACGGTGATATCTGCCTGGCGGTCGGCTGGTCGGGTGACGTGTTCCAGGCCCGCAACCGCGCGGTCGAGGCCAAGCAGGGCGTCGAAATCGGCTATTCCGTGCCGAAGGAGGGCGCGCAGATGTGGTTCGACCAGATGGCAATCCCCGCCGACGCGCCGCATGTGGCGGAGGCGCTCGAGTTCATCAACTACATGATGAAGCCGGAAGTTATCGCCAAGTCGTCGAACTACGTGCTCTACGCAAACGGCAACAAGGCTTCGCAGCAATTCGTCGACAAGGCATTGTTGGAGGATCCTTCGGTTTATCCCGATGCCGAGACCATAAAGAAGCTCTACACCGTCTCGCCATACGATCCCAAGACCCAGCGCGTCATCACGCGCACCTGGACCAAGATCGTCACTGGCCAGTAAGCAATCCGACACGGTCCCGGCAGCCACCTGCCGGGACCGTTTCTACCTGGGGCAAGAAGCAAGAAAATCAGGACGGAGTGGGATATGAAATCGCTTGGCAGCATCCGCAGGGATTTTGCACCGTGGAACGACCCGAATGCCAAGCCGTACATCCAGTTCGACAACGTCACCAAGAAGTTCGGTGACTTCACCGCCGTCAACAATCTGTCTCTGACCATCTTCGAGCGCGAGTTCTTCGCGCTGCTCGGCGCCTCCGGTTGCGGAAAGTCGACGCTGCTCAGGATGCTCGCCGGCTTCGAGGAGCCGACAGCCGGCCGCATTCTGCTTGACGGCCAGGATCTGCGTGGCATCCCGCCCTACCGGCGGCCTGTCAACATGATGTTCCAGTCCTATGCGCTGTTCCCGCATATGACGGTCGAGAACAACATCGCCTTCGGTCTCAAGCAGGACGGCATGCCGAAGCCCGAAATCGCATCGCGCGTTGCCGAGATGCTGAAGCTGGTCAAACTCGAGCAGTTCGCCAAGCGCAAGCCGCACCAACTATCCGGCGGCCAGCGCCAGCGCGTCGCGCTCGCCCGCTCGGTCGCCAAGCGGCCGAAGGTGCTGCTGCTCGACGAGCCGCTCGGCGCGTTGGACAAGAAGCTGCGCGAAGAGACGCAGTTCGAACTGATGGATTTGCAGCAGAACCTCGGCCTGACCTTCGTCGTCGTCACCCACGACCAGGAAGAGGCGATGACCATGGCCGATCGCATCGCCATCATCGACAAGGGCGAGGTGATGCAGGTGGCAACGCCGGCCGAAGTCTACGAGGCGCCGGGATCGCGCTTCGTCGCCGGCTTCGTCGGCAATGTGAACATGTTCGAGGGCAAGATCGCGCGTGGCGAGGCCGGCAGCGCCAGCATCGATGCCGGCAACGGCCTCACCATCCGCACCGACAATGCCGGCACCGCCGGCGCCGGGACGGCCGTCACCTTCGCCATCAGGCCCGAAAAGATCAAGGTGTCGTCGAAAAAGCCGGCCGAGGCGGTCAACGCCATCGAGGGCGAGGTCTACGACATCGCCTATCTCGGCGACATGACCGTCTACCATGTCAGGCTGGACGACGGCCAGGTGGTGCGCGCGAGCACCATGAACGCGGCCCGTATCACCGAGGATCCGTTGAGCTGGAACGACCGCGCCTGGGTTTCCTTCCGGCCCGATGCCGGCGTCGTGCTGACGCGGTAGGGGCGACCATGTCGAGCGCCGCCGTCACCACCTCATCAGCCTCTCCGGCATCCAATGCCGGCAAATCCATCCTTGCCAGGCTGGGTGCTGCCTTCGTTGGCCGACTGGTCATCATCATCCCGTATGTCTGGCTGCTGTTTTTCTTCCTCATTCCGTTCGTCATCGTCTTCAAGATCTCGCTGTCGCAGACGGCAATCGCCATTCCGCCCTATACGCCGGCGCTCGATTTCAGCGGCGGCATTTCCGGGTTCCTGGCTCAGCTGAAGCAACTCAGCCTCGACAATTACGCCTGGCTGACGCAGGACGCCCTCTACTTCAACGCCTATGTAACCAGCGTCATCATCGCCGCGGTCTCGACGGTCCTGACATTGCTCGTCGGCTACCCCATCGCCTATGGCATGGCGCGCGCGCCGGCGACGATCCGCCCGACCTTGCTGATGCTGGTGATCCTACCGTTCTGGACCTCGTTCCTGATCCGGGTCTACGCCTGGATCGGCATTCTCAAGCCCGAAGGGCTGCTCAATCAGCTGCTGCTCGCCACCGGCGTCATCCACCAGCCGCTGATCATCCTCAACACCTATACGGCGATCTTCATCGGCATCGTCTATTCCTACCTGCCGTTCATGGTGTTGCCGCTCTATTCCGCGCTTGAGAAGATGGACTATTCGCTGATCGAGGCAGCCAAGGATCTCGGCTGTCCGCCGACAAGTGCGTTCT
Source organism: Mesorhizobium sp. M7A.F.Ca.CA.004.04.2.1 (assembly GCF_004022825.1). Classification (NCBI taxonomy): domain Bacteria; kingdom Pseudomonadati; phylum Pseudomonadota; class Alphaproteobacteria; order Hyphomicrobiales; family Phyllobacteriaceae; genus Mesorhizobium; species Mesorhizobium sp. M7A.F.Ca.CA.004.04.2.1. The sequence goes on along the minus strand of NZ_RZPH01000132.1, from coordinate 3,737 downwards.
GGAAGATCACCTTCCCGCTGTCGCTGCCCGGCGTCATCGCCGGCTGTCTGCTGGTGTTCATTCCGGCCGTCGGCGAGTTCGTCATTCCCGATCTGCTCGGCGGCTCGCAGACGCTGATGATCGGCAAGACGTTGTGGAACGAGTTCTTCGCCAATCGCGACTGGCCGGTATCGTCGGCCGTTGCCGTCATCCTGCTGTTGCTGCTGATCGTGCCGATCATGCTCTTCCAGCGGGCCCAGGCGCGCGCTCAGGAAATGGACAGGTGACCTCATGAACGCCACCTGGAGCCGCTTCAACATCACTTCGATCGTGCTTGGCTTTGCCTTTCTCTATCTGCCGATCGTGCTGCTCATCGTCTTCTCGTTCAACGAGTCGAAACTGGTTACGGTCTGGGGCGGTTTCTCGACCAAATGGTACGTCTCGCTGTTCCACAATCAGGGCCTCATGGACGCGACCTGGGTGACGGCGCGCGTTGGCCTGATCTCGGCCACGGTAGCGACCGTTCTCGGCACGCTGGCGGCACTCACCTTGACCCGCTACACGCGCTTCAAGGGCAGGGTGCTGTTCTCCGGCATGGTCTTTGCGCCGCTGGTCATGCCGGAAGTGATCACCGGCCTGTCGCTGCTGCTGCTCTTCGTCGCGGTCGGGCTCGACCGTGGCTTTCTCACCGTGACGCTCGCCCATATCACGCTGACCATGTGCTTCGTCGCCGTGGTCGTGCAGTCGCGGCTCATGACTTTCGACCGCTCGCTGGAAGAAGCCGCGATGGATCTTGGCGCAACGCCGGTGAAGACCTTCTTCCAGATCACATTGCCGGTCATCATGCCGGCGATCGTCTCCGGCTGGATGCTGGCTTTCACGCTTTCGCTCGACGATCTGGTCATCGCAAGCTTCACCTCCGGGCCGGGCGCGACGACGCTGCCGATGAAGATCTACAGCCAGGTTCGCCTCGGCGTGACGCCGGAAATCAACGCCGCCTGTACCATTTTGATCGCCGTCGTGGCGATGGGCGTCATCATCGCCTCGCTTGCCAACAAGCGGCGTGAGGTGCAGCGCCAGCTCGACGAGCAGGTGGCGCAGCGCGGGTGAAAGACAGAAGGCGCAGTGTCGCCTATTCCCCCGAAACGCCGCGGCTGATCGGGGAAATGAACGGCGTGCTCCAGGTTCCGCCGACGAAGAATGATGACTGGTTGGGACCTTGCTGGCCGTTGGCCTGCGTTGCCGCCTGGTCAGGCTGAATGACGCCGCCGGACAAGGCCAGTCCGCGCCCGGCGTAGGACGCGATGCCGGACAGCCAGATCTTGTACTTCGCTGAATTGGCCTCGGCCTTGTCGATCCGCGCCACGCCCTTCGAAATGGTGGCCTTGATCTCGGCACCGTCGATCGGCAATGTTCCGTCAGAGACATCGTCGAGCGCGAAGAAGCCGCCCTGTTCGGTATGTTTGAGGAAGGCCGGCAGGTTGAGCTTGCTCAACGCACCCGGCCCGAAGGTCGCCGAGACCGAGCCGTCGGCATTGTCGAAGATGGAATCCCAGGTTCTGCCCGGCCCCTTGAGGATCACCGAGACGGTGCCCGTGCCGACCGGCACCAGCCGCGTCATCCCTGCCGCCGTGCCGAATGCACCGCCGTCGATGTCGGACGCCAGAAGGCGGATTTCGACCTGTGAGCCTTCCGGCTTGCGATCGAAGCGAAGGCTGGTCTGGATGTTGCCGCCGAAGGCCGAGGCATCGGAGATGTCGAAGACGGACAGACCATCCTTGACCTGGGCCGTGGCGGCGACATCGGCGAGCTGGATAGGTCCCGCCGTGGCGTGGGCTGCCGACAGCCTCAGATCGAGATTGATCTTGTCGGCGAAACTTGTGTCGATTTCGCCGGGTCCCGCCCCTCCGGTCGGCACCAGCGGGGTGAAGGCTGACAGAAACGATCTGAGGTCGAGCGTGTCGAAGGCGAGCGTGCCGGAGATCACAGGTTGTGCTTCGCCAAGCGAGAGGTCCAGTGCACCCATCCCCGGATTGTTGTCGAGTGCAATTGCCGTGTTGTCGAACTTGACGCGCCCGCCGGTCGCGGTGATCTTGCTCGAAATGCTGACCGAGCCGATCGCTGCACCCGGAGCGATGCCGGCCTGCGACCATTCCAGGACACGCCGCAGCGAGGGTGCCGAGAACTTCGCCTGACCGTCGAAATAGGTATTTTCAGACATGCTGGCCGTGCCGTCGAACGAGAAGGTGGCGGGCGCCGCCTTAAAGGACAGCGTCAGCGGCGCCGTGCCGCCGGCAAACAGCACAAGCGGTCTGGCCGAGGCGACGTCCAGCGCGACGCTTTCGCCCCGCCAGATCCCTGTTGCCGACAGCGTCGCATTGCTGTTCATCGCCGCCCAATTCGCCTGACCGTTTAAACTGCTCAGGATCTCGACGTCCTTGCCGCCGATGGACGCTACCATTCGGCCGTCGCGAAACTCGACCGTGCCGAAGGTGTCGGTAGGCAGCTTGTCGAGGTCCGGCTTGGCGGGGTCGGCATTGACCACGCCGCGCGCCGTGTCGATGGAACGCGTGATGCGCCCGCCGGTGGGGACAGCGGGCAGGAAAAGGCCGGCAGGCGTGCGCTGGACCCGGATCGTCGGCCGCACCAGCCGCGCCGTCGAAAACACCACGTCGCCGCGCAGCGCCGCCATGGCGGAAAGGTCGACCTCGACCCGTTCTGCCTCGACCACAGGCGGCGCCTCGGTGTCGGTCCATTGTGAAAGCGTCACATCGGTCAGGATTGCCCGGAATGTCGGCCAGACCTCGATGCGCGGCGAACCGTCGATGGCGACCCGGAAGCCGCTCCACGCGCTCATTTCCCAGGCGATGCGGTCGCGCACGATACGGGTGGAGGCAATCAGCGGCAGGGCGGCAACGACCAGCGCGACGACGATCACGGCAGCGCCGATCGCCCATATTCCGCGCCGGATCATAGATGATGGCATATGGCCCCGTATGCTTCCATTCCGACAAATCGCCCGGCGGGTGTAACCCCGATCGTCACCACGACCCCGGTCGTCACCACGACCCCCAGTCATGACCACGACTTCCGGCCGCCACCACGACTTCAAGTTGTCACTACGACTTAGGGCTGAGGCATTTCAAGTCTTTATGGCCCGGCGATGGCATTTGCGCACATCTGGTCGCATCAGCCGAACAAAATCTTGCTCTGCTGCGCTGCGATATGCATAAGCGATGGCGACCGTGGAGGAACGATCATGGCTGCCGGACAACCGCTCTGGACCCCGACGCAAGACCAGATTGACGCAGCACCCTTGACCGCCTTCACCAAGGCCGCCGGAGTGAAAGCCGGCGTAGCGTTTTCCTCGTATTCGCAGCTTCATGCCTGGTCGGTCGAGGACCGTGAGGGGTTCTGGAGCCTGATCTGGGATTTCTGCGGCATCGTCGGCGACAGGGGCGATAACCTGCTCGTCGACGGCGACAAGATGCCCGGCGCTTCTTTCTTTCCCGATGCGACACTGAATTTCGCTGAGAATCTGCTGAAGAAGACCGGCTCAGGCGACGCAATCGTGTTTCGCGGCGAAGACAAGGTCGAGCGCCGGCTGTCCTGGAACGCGTTGCACGCGCTGACCTCGCGGCTGCAGCAGCTTTTCCTGTCGCTCAAGGTGAAGAAGGGCGACCGCATTGCCGCCATGATGCCCAACATGCCGGAGACCGTCGCCGCCATGCTGGCCGCGGCCTCGATCGGTGCCGTCT
>NZ_RZPH01001330.1:0-1292 GCF_004022825.1 Mesorhizobium sp. M7A.F.Ca.CA.004.04.2.1 | reverse complement strand
ACAGATCCAGGGCGCTGGCCTGGGTTTCCTGTTCGTGCCGCTGACCACCATCACCTTCGCCACGCTGGCGCCGGAGCGGCGCGCGGAAGGCACAGGCCTTTACAATCTGTCGCGGAACATCGGCTCCAGCGTCGGCATATCCGTCGTCACCGCGCTGTTGACGGAGAACGTGCAGATCAACCACGCCAACATCGCCACCTATGTGACGCCCTACAACCAGGCTTTCAGCAATCCGGCCATCTTCCAGGCGATGGATCCCTACAGCGCCGCGGGCCGCGCCGCGCTCGACGGCGTGGTGACGCTGCAGGCGACGATCATAAGCGATATGAACGACTTCAAGCTGATGATGATCCTGTCGCTTGCCGCCATTCCGCTGGTTCTCTTGCTGCGCAAGCCGGCGACGCCAGCCAAGGTCGACCACAGCGCCGTGATGGAGTGATGTTTTGGTCGAGGGCCTTTTGTTGAAGCAAGTTTCGAATGCGTCACCGTCGACAAAATGGAAATACAACGTATGGCGACGTCGTCGGCTGTCCCGTTGCACGTGATGCTAGGTTGCCCAAGTATCCAGCTGATTGAGGACGGCAATCGCCGGATACGATTTCCTGCCGGGATAACTTTGGCGGTAGTAGGCATTCCAATAGCTTGTCGCCTTAGCGCGTATTGCACGCATTACCTGCCGGTTCTGCCGGACGAAACTGGCGTAAGCTGTCTGATCGAAATACGGCATCGCCAAATGGATATCGTCGAGAATTTCGACGACGTACTCGCCTAAGAGAAGAACGATGAATGGAATCGTCCAAGGCTCGTTCAGCGGAAGGATAATTTTGGCTGATTTTTGCCTCAGATAACCGTCTGTCGAACGTGTCAGCAAGCACTGCGACCCCGGCGAAAAGCTAGCGAAATCGACAGCTACGGTCGGCAGAAAATGCAACCGATAGGGAATGTAGATGCTGATCCCATCAGATGTGAGATGCCTCGAGGTTGTTCGGTAAGTGTCGTCGACGATGGGAGTCAATTCCTCAGCAGCTATATCGCCAAGCGCTCCAACTCCGAAAGCTGACTTTGCGGCATTTGGGAAAGGCTTGCGTTGGGTAAACCAATCCACGTCGTGTTCCTAACAAGGCTACGAAATCGATATGCAGTCAGTATGTCACATCTGCGGGCGCTAGGTGAGCGTTGTCTCTCTACCCCTCAACCGCGTTGGCAGTCGCATCGCGACGCCACATTCCGGTGCGCGGCGGTCCGTGCCAGCTTACGGCTAACCGGCATCTCGGCTACCCCTGCAAGCGCTC
>NZ_RZPH01001329.1:0-1296 GCF_004022825.1 Mesorhizobium sp. M7A.F.Ca.CA.004.04.2.1 | reverse complement strand
GGCCTGGGCCTGGTCGATGATGCCTTGCGCGGCTGCCTGGATATCGCCGACGGTGTCGTCGGACTGGTAGAACGAGAGCACAATGTCATCGGTGCCGATCACAGGGTTAAGCGTCTGGAAGGCAAAGACAAAATCGGCCGAGGCGTTGCCCTGCTGGACATGCACCGTCGTTCCCTTCTGCATGGTGCGCCCGGTGCGGGCATCGGCAGCGCGGAACCATCGGCCTTCGCTGACCGTATAGATACCGTTCTGCGTCTGGTCGGCCTGGTCCTTGACCAGCACGCGGTCGCCCACCTCCGTCGCTACCCCGTCGATGGTCTGAAGGCCGGAAAGCGCAATGCTGGCGGTCGTCGCCAGGCGAACAGGTTCGCGCTCGCCGGTCAGAAGGCGAACGGCGGCGGCTGAAGATCGGGCCATGCTGGCGTGCTCCATGAAAAAAGCCCCGCGAAGCGAGGCTGAAAAGAGATTTTGGTCTTGAGATAGAGGCAGGCCTTTGGATCAGCCGGCAGATATCAACTGCGATTGTGATGGCATTGGCAGCGTCCAGCTTCCATGCAGCATCAAACCTCCTGAAGCCGCACAACGGCGTTCCAGCCATAGGTCTTTGCCGCGACGCCGACAACGGTCACCTCAATTCCGGAAGCCCCCACGGCGACGGAGGCGTCGAGTGAAGCGGCGTCGGTCGCATATTCGCCGATCACCGTTTTGGTGATCGCACCTTCGACCGCCAGGGTTCCGCCCGTGTTGCGGATCACGCCGGCGAACACATAGCCGGCGCTGGTCGACGACGAACCATCCGTGCGGCGGGCAGCGACATCGGCGGTGAACTTCACGCCTTGCCCTGGCCTGATCGGAACAAAGCTGTTTCCGGCTTCGAAGATCATAAGAACGGGCGTTGCGTCCGGCGTCGACTTATAGCCCTTGAAAAGATCGCCGCCCCGGTTTCCTTCAATTAGCGCCATGTGCGATCCGTCATCGGTTGGCTTGCCCGTCGCCGTACCGGAGTAGATGTTGCCCCGCACCTCGACGTTTGGCGAGGATCCGCTGATTTTCACATCGTTGACGACGCTGCCGGTCGTCGCCTTGAAAAGGCCACCCGTCGCCCTCTGCCGTTCGCCCGATATTGTCGACAGGGCGACATAGGACGATCGCGCATCCGCGATGCCTGCATGGGTTTGCGACATGTCGCCGTTCAATCGAACGCCAATGGACGCCGCCGCGCCGCCCATGTCGACAAGCGTGTCGGCCGACACAATGGTTTCATCCGCCGCGCTGAAGACGCCGTAGGCATTGGCC
>NZ_RZPH01001328.1:0-1299 GCF_004022825.1 Mesorhizobium sp. M7A.F.Ca.CA.004.04.2.1 | reverse complement strand
CTTCCGGCGAGTGCGAGTGCCGAACGGGAAGATAAAGCGCTGACGGCAGGGCGCGGATCGTCGCACGCCGCATCACAGATCCCGCGGCGCTTGCGTTTATCGCGCATCCCCTCTATATGCGCGCTCATTCCACACACGGACTTTGGTGTCTGCCCGGGAGAAATCCGGCTGAAACCTCCGGTGGCGTTCGAGGACAAAGTCCAAAAATGCCTGTGTCCGTGGAGGCTAACCGGAAAGGAACTTTGAATGGCACTGCCTGATTTCAGCATGCGCCAGCTTTTGGAAGCTGGCATTCACTTCGGCCACCAGACCCACCGCTGGAACCCGAAGATGGCACCCTACATCTATGGCGCCCGCAACAACATCCACATCATCGACCTGTCGCAGACGGTGCCTTTGCTGCATCAGGCGCTTAAGCAGGTTTCCGACACCGTCGCCAAGGGTGGCCGCGTGCTGTTCGTCGGCACCAAGCGCCAGGCGTCCGAGATCGTCGCCGATGCTGCACAGCGTTCGGCTCAGTATTATGTCAACTCGCGTTGGCTCGGCGGCATGCTGACCAACTGGAAGACGATCTCGAATTCGATCCAGCGCCTGCGCAAGCTCGACGAGATGCTGGCCGGCGAGGCGCAAGGGTTGACCAAGAAGGAACGCCTGAACCTCGACCGCGAGCGCGAGAAGCTCGACAAGGCGCTGGGCGGCATCAAGGACATGGGCTCGACGCCCGACCTGATGTTCGTCATCGACACCAACAAGGAAGCGATCGCCATCCTCGAGGCCAAGCGCCTCGGCATCCCGGTCGTCGCCATCATCGATTCGAACTGCGATCCGGACAAGATCGACTTCCCGATCCCCGGCAATGACGACGCGGCCCGCGCCATCCAGCTCTATTGCGATCTGATCGCCAAGGCTGCGATCGACGGCATCGCCCGCCAGCAGGGCGCGCTCGGCGTCGACATCGGCGCTTCGGTCGAAGCTCCGGTCGAACCCGCGCTCGACCCGGCTCCGGCCCCGGCGTCGGAAGCTCCCGAAGCTTGATAATCGAAGGCCGGTTGCGGCCTTCATCTTTCTCATATTCTGGCACGCTAAACAGACGCACCATCGAATACCGATGGTGCGTCGGTGCATTTAAAACAAAGAGGCGACAATGAGCATTTCGGCTGCACAGGTCAAAGAACTCCGCGACTTGACCGGCGCGGGCATGATGGATTGCAAGGCCGCGTTGACCGAGACCAACGGCAACATGGAAGAGGCCGTCGACTGGCTGCGCAAGAAGGGTATCTCCAAGGCCGACAAGAAGGC
>NZ_RZPH01001327.1:0-1300 GCF_004022825.1 Mesorhizobium sp. M7A.F.Ca.CA.004.04.2.1 | reverse complement strand
GTGTTGATCTTCTTGTCGATGATCTCGGCCTTCAGGTTTTCCTGCGTCACCACGGCTGGCGTGAACAGCTGCGAGGGCGTGTCGTACAGCGTCATCTCGGCCTTCGGCGTCTCGCCCGAAAGCAGCTTGATGGCGATGTTGGCGGCCGCCGCCGCCACGATCTCGCTCGGCTTGGAGATGGTGTTGTACTGGTCGCCGGCGATGATCAGCTGCAAGGCCGCGATCGTCGCGTCATTGCCGGTCACCGGCGGCACCGGATCGACGCCGGCCGCCTTGAAGGCGGCGATGGCGCCGCCACCGGTGCCGTCATTGGCGGCAACCACGCCGAGGATTTTCGGCCCGAAGCGGGTGATCTGGCCGCCGGCCCATTGCTGCGCCTTCGGCGGCGCCCATTCCGGCGTGTCGTATTCGGCCAGGATCTTGTAGCCGCTATTGTCGAGGCCGGCATGGATGCCCTTCTTGATCAGGCCGGCCGCCGCGTCGGTCGGCGAGCCGTTGATCTGCAGCACACCGCCGCTGGCCGGATCGACCTTCAGCGCCTTCAGGTGCTCGACCAGCGAGTCGGCGATGGCCTTGCCGATGCCTTCATTGTTGAACGACACATAGAAATCGGCCGGCGCGGTCGGGATCGGCCGGTCGTAGGCGATGACCTTGATGCCCTGGCTCTGCGCCAGCTTGACCAGCGAGGCGGCGGCGGTCGAGTCGACCGGGTCGAGCACGATCGCCTTGGCGCCCTGCGAGATCACCGAGTTGAACTGCTGCTGCTGGCGCGAGGCGTCGGCATCGGCATTCTGGTAGAGCACCTTGCAGCCCGGGCACAGCTTCTTCATCTCGGCGGCGAAGCCGGGATAATCATGCTGCTCGTAGCGGGTCGAGGCCTGGTCGGGCATCAGGAAGGCGACGGTCGCATCGGTGACTTCGGCGGCCCTGGCGATCGCGGCGGTGCCGGCCAGCAGCGACAGCGCAAGGGCTGCCACACCGGCGGACTTGCCAGCGGACTTCAATGAAGATGAAAGTTTGGTCATTCGGTCTTCTCCGTTTCTGGATATGGTTGTAAGAAGGTCGTTGACTGCTTTGGTCTGAAGATACCTATCCGCCCTCGCCCAAACTGCATTGGGAACCGGGACCCGGCGCCGGCCTTTCGAGCCGCGCCGACAACCTCCGCCGACGGAGGAATTCGAGACAAGCGTTCTCCATCGCGAACCGCTCCACGCGGCTCACGTCGTCATGCAAAAGAAAAAATCCTCCCTTGGTTCCTCCCTGGCTCCTCCGTTAAGCGGCTTTTCCCGCGTTGATGTTG
>NZ_RZPH01001326.1:0-1301 GCF_004022825.1 Mesorhizobium sp. M7A.F.Ca.CA.004.04.2.1 | reverse complement strand
CCTTTAAGGACGTTGAGAGCAGCCGCTTCGCCGCCCGACGTCCACCAATGCAGCATCTGCACTTCCTTGACGTCCTCGGCGTGGGCCGCGAAAGCCAGGCCCGACGCGAGAGCCGTTCCGATAAGCAGTTTGCGCAACATGTACTTCCTCCCTTGTTGCATTACACGACCGGTGAAGCCCACCGGGTTCTTCTCAACTCAGCCGACCCACCATCCGGTGCGCTGGCCGCGATGAAACTGAATTGTCTTTTCCTCGGTATAGTCCTCGACGGCGCGTTTGCCGAGTTCGCGTCCGAGACCGGACTGCTTGTAGCCTCCGAAAGGCAGCTCGGGATAACCTTCCATGAATGTGTTCACCCAAACGGTTCCCGAACGCACTCCACGCGCGACCGACATGCAAGTGTCGATGCTGGCGCTCCACACGCCCGCCGACAAACCATAGGGCGTGTTGTTGGCGATGTGCAACGCCTTTTCAATCGATTCAAAAGTCAGCACCGAGAGCACCGGACCGAACACTTCCTCGCGCGCTATGGCCATCTCCTCGGTAACGCCGCGGATGATGGTGGGATCAAGATATTGGCCGACATTGGAGGCCAATTGCTTGCCTCCGCTGTAAACCTGGCTGCCGTCGCCTTCAGCGGCAGAAACATAGCCGGCCACCTTCTTCAGATGGTCGGACGAGATCATCGCGCCGACCTTGGTTTGGTCATCGAGCGGATCGCCGACCGTGACCCTGGCGGCAAGCGCCTTGACGGTGCTGAGAAAATCGTCGGCGATCGCCTCGTGAACGATCAGCCGGCTGCCGGCATTGCAGCACTCGCCGGCATTGAAGAAGCCGCCGAACACCGCCGCATCGGCGGCCGCTTCGAGGTCGGCGTCGGGGAAGACGATCTGGCCGTTCTTGCCGCCGAGTTCCATCGAGACTTTCTTCAGCGACTGCGCGGCCGAGGCCATCGTCATCTTGCCGACGCGGGTGGAGCCGGTGAACGACACCATCTCGACCAGGGGATGACTGACCATCGGCGCGCCGACGTCGGCACCAAAGCCGGCGAGGATGTTGACTACGCCGGCGGGCAGGCCGGCCTGCATCAGGATATCGCCGAGCACGAAGGTCGACGCCGAGGTCATTTCGCTAGGCTTGACCACCGCCGTGCAGCCGGCGGCGAGCGCGAAGGGCAGTTTCTGGCTGACGATCAGGAACGGGAAATTCCATGGAGTGATGATCGAGACGACGCCGATCGGCTCGCGCAGGACGACGCCCAGCATGGCATCGCCGAGATTGGCGTAGGATTCACCATGCAA
>NZ_RZPH01001325.1:0-1302 GCF_004022825.1 Mesorhizobium sp. M7A.F.Ca.CA.004.04.2.1 | reverse complement strand
CCCTAGGATCCATGCCGTTACTGCGGCCGAAGAGTGAGGCGGTCCTGAATCTTCAAACGCGCGGCTTTCCTGTCCAGCCCAATCCTCAAACTGCCTTCATCCACTTCGCCAGCCGGTGCGCCGCTTCCTCGACCTGGTCGAGGCGGCGGTGGAAACACAACCGCAAAAACGCCTCGCCGCCGGGGCCGAAAGCCGTGCCTGGCGCCAGGCCGACATTGGCCTTGTCGACAATGTCGAAGGCAGCGGTGCGTGAATCGGTGATGCCGTCGACAGTGAAAAACAGATAGAACGCACCCTGCGGCACCGTAAACCGGGCGCGGCCGGTGGCGCCGAGGATGCCGCAGACAAGGTCGCGCGCCTTGCGCGCCCGCTCCACCTGTTCGGCAACGAAGGCATCGCCCTCATCAAGGGCGGCGGCCGCGCCGCGCTGCATGAACTGGGCGACGCCGGAATTCGAATATTGGATCAGGTTCTCGAACACCTGCTGCAAGCTCGGATGTGTCTTGATCCAGCCGACGCGCCAGCCGGTCATAGCCCAGTTCTTGGAGAAGGAGTTGACATAGAGGATGCGGTCTTCCGCCGACGCGATGTCGAGGAAGGACGGCGCGCGGCCGTGGCCATAGTGGAACAGAGAATAGATCTCGTCCGCGATGATCCAAAGGTTTTTGGCGCGCGCCAGATCGAGGATGGCCTGCAAGGTCTCATCATCGGCGGTCCAGCCGGTCGGATTCGACGGCGTGTTGATGAACAGCGCCTTTGTGCGCGGCGTGATCGAAGCCGCGAGCTTCTCGACGTCGCAGGACCAGCCATTGCCGGAATGATCGAGCGTCACCGCGACCGGAACGGCTCCCGCTATCGCTGCCGCGGCATCGAAATTCGGCCAGGCCGGCGACAGATAGACAACCTCGTCGTCGGCACCGGCGAGCGCGTCGAGCGCCAGCTGGATGGCATGCATGCCGGAGCCGGTGACGATGAATTCTTCCTCCGGGAAGGTCTTGCCGAAATGCCTGGCATAGTAACGGGAGAGTGCCTGCCTAAGTTCGGGGATGCCCCTTTGCCAGGTGTAGAATGTCTCGCCGCCGGCCAGCGCCTTCGACGCGGCATCGGTGATAAAGGCCGGCGTCGGCAGGTCGCCCTCGCCGGCCCAGAGCGGAATCATGCCTTCGCGCAGGCGGCCGTAATTGACGACGGCGACAATGCCGCTTTCGGGTGCCGCACGGGCCTCGGTGCGCAAGCTGTCGATCAGGGTCATTGGCGGGTCCGTTTTGGTCTGCGGTTTTCGTCAGCGGTCCTTACCAGATG
>NZ_RZPH01001324.1:0-1302 GCF_004022825.1 Mesorhizobium sp. M7A.F.Ca.CA.004.04.2.1 | reverse complement strand
CCGAGAACCTGCTCGCGCAAAGTCTCGACGATGCGATCGATCTCCAGCCGGGCATCGAGCGCCAACACATCGCTGCTGAATTCCCCGATCAGGTCGATGACACTGCCTCCTGTTGGCGTGACTCGACTGAAGAGTAGGTCTCGGTCACAGCGTTTTCGATGAGCGGGCGATTGATGGTCAGATGGGGCTCCACGACCATGTCGATGTGAGTGCCGGCGATCGGAATGACGTCCAGATGGACGAATGCCCGGTCCCACCCGAGTGCAAGCGGCATTCCGGGCCGCGCGCAACGGAACAAGGTGCCGGTGATCGGCAGTATCGGCCTGGGTTCTGCCAGCCATCGGAAGAAGGCGCGCGCCCGCAGAACCTCCTGCAGTTCCAGTTTGGTTCTGAAGCTCGTCGGGTTGAACTGACCCTCGGCATAGCGGTCGAGGAAGCTGGCAAGCCGGGATTCGCAGTGCATTTTGACCGCGACCTTGGCAAGCGCGCGGCACGCCACCCGACTAGCCGATATACGATTGGTTCGGATCCGGTGAAATGTCCGGGTAATGGTCTCCCAACGCTTGCTGCGCTCGCCAACCAGACTGGTATCCAGAATGCCCGTGAACGCTACCGCTCGCCCTTGATCAAGCAGACGCGCGGCAACCTCAAAAGCGACCGCTCCTCCGAGCGAGTGGCCAAGCAGGCGAACACAGCCGGTAGGCTGCACGCGGTTGATATGATCGATTGCAGCTTCGACCATTGCGGCGACAGTGTTCTGACCTTGCAGGATCATGCCCAGGGCCGGATATCTGATGGGAGACACCCTGGCGACCTTGCTTATTGCCGATGCGAACGAAGCAAGGCTCGGACCATAGCCGACCGAACCGGGGAAAAGGAAAAGCAGTGGAGGCTCGTGTTTCCAGGCAGGCGCGTGCTCGCCGCCTCCTTGAGCGGAAATGACCGCTGCAACCATCTCATCGAAGCTCATTCCAACCGTGAAGGCTTCCAATCCGAGCTCCTGCCCGATCGCGCTTTCGATTTCCATCACGCAATGCAGCAGCTTCAGCGAATCTCCCCCCGCTTCATCCCAGCAGCCCAGGGCGACCCGCGTCTTGAGGACCTTGGTCCAGGCACGCCGTACGATCTGATGAGCCGGAACTTCATTTCCCGCATGGGGGATTTGCGGTGGGGGCGTTGTTTCCCGAACCGAAAGGTCGATTGCAGCCAGCATTGCCATATCGATCTTTCCGCTGGCCAGTCGCGGTATCTCGGCGCTTGCATGGAGCCGCAGCGGGCAAAGCGCCGGCGGCAATTTTGTCC
>NZ_RZPH01001323.1:0-1308 GCF_004022825.1 Mesorhizobium sp. M7A.F.Ca.CA.004.04.2.1 | reverse complement strand
GTGACGCCCTTGCCGGCAGCGAGCCCGTCGGCCTTGATGACGATCGGTGCTCCGGTCTTTTCGACATAGGCCTTGGCCGAGGCCAGGTCACTGAAACGGCCATAGGCGGCGGTCGGGATGTTGTAGCGGGCGCAGAGATCCTTGGTGAAACCTTTCGATCCTTCCAGCTGTGCGGCAGCCTTGGAGGGTCCGAAGACGCGAATGCCTTGCGCGCGCAGATCGTCGGCAATGCCGACGACCAGCGGCCCCTCCGGGCCGACCACGACGAGGTCGATTTTTTTCTCCCGGCAGAACGCGGCCACGGCGGCATGGTCGGCTAAATCCAGCTTCACCAGCTCAGCCTCGCTGCCGATGCCCGGATTGCCGGGAGCCGCATAGAGCTTTGTCAGCAGCGGTGATGCGGCGATCTTCCAGGCGAGCGCATGTTCGCGGCCGCCGGAGCCGAGAAGAAGAACGTTCATGGCCACCTCTTGATGCCGACTATCCGTTAGAGCACCCGCTATTGCTCTCTGGGCGACGGGTCAAGGCATCCGGGCGCATTGATGGGAATTGCGCACGGGAACGTTACCCCAGCCGAAAATCGGCGGCGCACATCGGCGTCGATTTTCTGGCCTCGCTTCAGCCCTGGTAGACCACCGGAAACCAGTCCTCGCGCAGCCTCTCGCCCGGCTGCATGCCGTGGCCATGATAGGGCGGCGAGGTGCGGCCCGGCCGCTCGACATAGCGCGCATCGTCACCCACCCAGCGCAGCGACAGCGCCCGGCGCCGCGCCGCGGTCAGGTTGCCGCGCGCGCCATGCGCGGTCCTGAAGTCGAACAGGATGGCGTCGCCCGGCTCCATTTCCCATTCGAGCACCTTCATCGACGGATCCTTGTCGGGATCTGGCACCGGCAGATAGTCGCCCTCGCCGGCATAGAAATTGCTGTCGTCGAGCCAGCGCACCGGCAGGATCATCTTGTCCCATTTGTGCGAGCCGGCGATCAGGCGCAGCGTCGCTTCCTTCACCGGGTCGATGGGGATCCAGAAGCTCACCGTCTGTTGGCCATCGACGAAATAGTAGGGGATGTCCTGATGCCAGGGCGTCGGCTTCTGCGTGCCGGGTTCCTTGACCAGCACATGATCGTGGAAGAACTGCGCGGTGCGCGACTGCATCACCGCTGCCGCCAGTTCGGCGGCGGGCGAACCCCGCACCACGCTGACGAATTCGGGAATGCGCTCCCAGTTGCAGTAGTCGTCGAAGAAACTGCCGCGACCGTTGGCGATGTCGGATGCGGTGGCGCTGCGGTTCTGGATGTTGCGCTCGATGCC
>NZ_RZPH01001322.1:0-1310 GCF_004022825.1 Mesorhizobium sp. M7A.F.Ca.CA.004.04.2.1 | reverse complement strand
GTCATGAACGGCATCATCGGATGCAGCAGCTTGTAGATCTCGTCGAGCACGAAGGCGACGCAGGCTCGGCTTTCGGCTTTGGCCGCCTCGTCGGTGCCCATGAACACCGGCTTCAGCAATTCCAGATACCAGTCGCAGAACAGGTTCCAGACGAAGCGGTAGGCGGCACCCGCCGCCTCGTTGAAGCGGTATGAGGTGATGCCGTCGGTGATCTCGCGCGCCGCGCGCGTCAGCTCGGTCAGGATCCAGCGGTTGACCGCCAGCCTGGCGTCGTTCAGCCAGAAATCGTCATTGCGCGCGACCTCGTTCATTTCGGCAAAACGCGTCGCGTTCCACAGCTTGGTGCCGAAATTGCGATAGCCGGCGATGCGCGCCGGATCGAGCTTCACGTCACGGCCTTGCGCCGCCATCACCGTCAGGGTGAAGCGCAGCGCGTCGGCGCCGTATTCGTCGATAAGGTCGAGCGGATCGATGACGTTGCCTTTCGACTTCGACATCTTCTGCCCGTTCTTGTCGCGCACCAGCGCATGGACATAGACGGTGTGGAACGGCTCCTCGTCCATGAAGTGCAGGCCCATCATCATCATGCGGGCGACCCAGAAGAAGATGATGTCGAAGCCTGTCACCAGCACGTCGGTCTGGTAGTAGGTCTTCAGCTCGGGCGTCTCGTCCGGCCATCCCAGCGTCGAAAACGGCCACAGCGCCGATGAGAACCAGGTGTCCAGCACATCCTCGTCGCGGGTCAGGATCTCGCCCGGCTTGAAGTTCTCCAGCTTGGCCTCGACCCAGGCCTTCCACGGTCCTTCCAGCGCCAGATAAAATTCGATCGCGGCGCTCAGCGCCTCTTCCTCGGTCTTCTCGACGAAGACGCGCCCGTCCGGCCCGTACCAGGCCGGGATCTGATGACCCCACCACAGCTGGCGCGAGATGCACCAGGGCTGGATGTTCTCCATCCAGTCGAAATAGGTCTTTTCCCAGTTCTTCGGCACGAAGTTCGTGCGACCTTCGCGCACGGAAGCGATTGCCGGCTTGGCCAGTTCCGCCGCATTGGCATACCACTGCTCGGTCAGGAACGGCTCGATCGGCACGCCGCCGCGATCGCCATGCGGCACCGCGTGGCGATGCGGCTCGACCTTTTCGAGGAAGCCGCCCTCTTCCATCAGTTCGACGATCTTCTTGCGCGCGACGAAGCGATCGAGGCCATCGAGTTCGTCCCAGACAAGCTGGCGCTCCGGCGTCACCTCGAGACCGGCAAGGAAATCCTCATTGTTCCTGAGGCTCACCGCCGCCTCCGTGGTCAGGATATTGAT
>NZ_RZPH01001321.1:0-1316 GCF_004022825.1 Mesorhizobium sp. M7A.F.Ca.CA.004.04.2.1 | reverse complement strand
CGGTAATGGTGGTCTCACCCTTTCGGGCGAACTCGTGCTGATCGAGCCCGCCGGGCCTTTCCAGTTCCTCGATGTCGACGTTGCCGGCCACATCGTCCGGGCAACCTGCAGCGATGCGTCGGGCCTGTCCGCGGGCGAACGCATCACTCTCTGCGCGAGCCCGGACGCTGTCCGCTATTTCGCCACCGAGGACGGCACCCGTATCAATCAGCGCTTCTTGGAAACCGAAAGCCGAATTCATGCCTTATGATCTCGTTTTGAAAAATGGTCGCGTCATCGATCCTTCCCAGGGTATCGACCAGGTCACCGATGTCGCCTTCGCCGCAGGAAAGGTCGCCGCCGTCGGTAACGGTCTTTCTGGAACCGAAGAACGAAACGTAGCGGGCCTTATCGTAACGCCCGGCCTGATCGATCTGCACACGCATGTTTACTGGGGCGGGACGTCGCTTGGGGTGGATCCGGACGCGTTTGCCCGCAAGAGCGCGGTTTCGACCTGCGTCGACACGGGAAGTGCCGGACCGGGAAATTTCCCCGGATTTCGCAAGCATGTGATCGAGCGAAGCACGGCTCGCATTCTCGTCTACCTGCATATCTCCTTCGCCGGCATCTATGGTTTTGCAAAGAACATCATGATCGGCGAAAGCCATGACATGCGGCTTCTTGCCGGCCGCGAGGCCGTCGAGGTCATCAACGCCAACCGCGACATAATCATCGGGGTGAAGGTGCGCATCGGTCGCCACGCCTCTGGCCCCGCCGGTATCCAGCCTCTCGATGTCGCCCTGCAGGTCGCCGACGAGACGGGCCTGCCATTGATGGCCCATATCGATGAGCCACCCCCTTCCTACGAGGCCGTCGTCTCGCGCCTGCGAGCTGGCGATGTACTGACCCATTGTTTTCGACCCTTCCCTAATGCGCCCATCGACGGCGCAGGCAAGATCAAGCCGGAAATCCTCGAGGCGAGGGAACGAGGCGTCCTTTTCGATATCGGCCACGGGATGGGCTCCTTCTCCTGGAAAACGGCGCGCGCGATGATGGCGCAAGGCTTCCAGCCGGACACCATCTCCTCCGATGTTCATGCGCTCTGCATCGAGGGTCCGGCCTACGACCAGGTTACGACGCTTTCGAAATTCCTTGCGCTCGGCATGTCGATCAACGACATCATCGCAGCCTCGACCGTCAATGCGGCCAAGGCATTGCAGCGCCCAGAGCTTGGAACATTCAAGATTGGCTCGGCCGGGGATGCGAGCATCCTCGAATTGCGTAATGGCGCGTTTTCCCTTGAAGACACGCGCGGCGAGATTGTCGTTGCGCCTGAA
>NZ_RZPH01000131.1:0-9203 GCF_004022825.1 Mesorhizobium sp. M7A.F.Ca.CA.004.04.2.1 | reverse complement strand
CGCCGGCCCGCGGCTGGCCAGCCATTCGCGCCCCGAAAAAATCCAGTGGCCGCGCCGTATGCATGAGGACGATCCGTTCGAGCCGGCCGTGCTGGTCATTGCCTGCGAAGGCATGGCGGCACTTCATCTGCAGCACGAGACGGGCGAGATCATCAACCGGGTCAACGCCTTCCTCGGCTTCACCGCCATCAATCGCATCAGGATCCTGCAGAAGCCGGTGACAACCGACAAAGGAAGGCGCAAACCGGCCCTGAGGCCGCTGACGGCGGCTGAGAAGACGAAATTGTCGGGAACTGTCGGCCTGGTCGATAATGATGAACTGCGCGCCTCGTTGGAGAAACTTGGCGCGACCATTATTGGGGAGAGAAAATCATAGGCGTCTTGAAGAAAGTCATGGATTCGTCGTCACTATCTCGCATTCGTGATCGCCCTTGTCAGGTTTCGCGATTGGATTGGGGATCGAGATGCCTTAATTCGCGCCAACTCTCGCCTTTTCGTGTCTTTGCATTGCAAAATCCAACCCTTGTCAGGTGATTCGTATGAACCGTCCCCCGTTTGGCCAAAGCTTGTCTCGCAGAAACGTCCTGTCTTCGCTGGCCGCCATTCCGGCGGTGGCCCTGCTCGCCGCCTGCAGCGACTCTGGCGAGGAGGCGAAGGCCGCGGATGTGAAACCTGCGGCCCCGGCCGCCCCCGCGACGCCGGCCACGCCGGCCGCCGCCACCGCGCCGGAAGCCCAGGGCACCGTGGACATGGCGGAACTGATGAAGCCGGGTGCGCTGCCCGACAAACAGCTTGGCAAGGACGACGCCAAGGTCACCATCGTCGAATACGCCTCGATGACCTGCCCGCACTGCGCGCATTTCGCCGAGACCACCTTTCCGGACCTGAAGACCAAGTACATCGACACCGGCAAGGCGCGCTACATCCTGCGCGAATTCCCGTTCGATCCGAGTGCCGAAGCCGGTTTTATGCTGGCGCGCTGCGCCAAGGACAACTACTACCCTATGGTCGACGTCCTGTTCAGGCAGCAGGCGAACTGGGCTGGCGTTCAGAACACCAAGGATGCACTGCTGCAAATCTCGAAGCTCGCCGGTTTTACACAGGAGTCCTTCGAGGCCTGCTTGACGGACCAGAAACTTCTGGACGATGTGAGATCGGTCCAGAAGCGTGGCGCCAATGAATTCAAGGTCGACTCGACACCGACCTTCTTCATCAACGGTAAGACCTACAAGGGGGCGATGTCGATTGAGGAAATGTCGGCCATCATCGACCCTCTGCTCTGACGTCCAGTCAGCCCTGAGGCGGCGGCGCTTCGGCGTGCGCGGCTTCCGGTCGTGCCGCGAATTCTCATCGCAAAACCACGGTAATCCGCTTAGTGGGCGGCGCGAATGAAGTTTTCGCGCCTTCGCCTCCTCGGTTTCAAGTCCTTCGTCGAGCCCGGCGAGTTCGTCATCGAACGCGGACTGACCGGCATTGTCGGGCCGAACGGCTGCGGCAAGTCGAACCTTGTCGAGGCGCTGCGCTGGGTGATGGGCGAAAGCTCCTACAAGAACATGCGCGCGTCCGGCATGGACGACGTCATCTTTTCCGGCTCGGGCACGCGCCCGGCACGCAACACCGCCGAAGTCACACTTTTCCTCGACAACAGTGACCGCTCGGCGCCCGCTGCCTTCAACGATGCCGACGAATTGCAGGTGTCGCGCCGCATCGAGCGTGAGGCCGGCTCGCTTTACCGTATCAACGGCAAGGAGGCGCGCGCCAAGGACGTGCAGCTTCTGTTCGCCGACCAGTCGACCGGCGCGCGTTCGCCGTCGATGGTCGGTCAGGGCCGCATCGGCGAACTGATCCAGGCCAAGCCGCAGGCACGCCGCGCGCTGCTCGAAGAGGCAGCAGGCATTTCCGGCCTGCACACCCGCCGCCACGAGGCAGAACTGCGGCTGAAGGCGGCCGAGCAGAACCTCGAACGACTGGACGACGTCGTCGGCGAGCTGGAAAGCCAGATCGAAAGCCTGAAGCGCCAGGCGCGCCAGGCCTCCCGCTTCAAGAACCTGTCGGCCGATATCCGCAAGGCCGAAGCGACGCTGTTGCATCTGCGCTGGACGCTGGCCAAGACCCAGGAAGGCGAGGCGCGTTCGGCGCTGGCGGTTGCGACAGCCCTTGTCGGCGACCGCGCCGCGGCCCAGATGGCCGCCGCCAGGGAGCAAGGTATCGGTGCTCACCGATTGCCGGATTTGCGCGACGCGGAAGCCGCCGCCGCTGCTGCCTTCCAGCGCCTGTCGATCGCCAAGTCGCAGATCGAGGAGGAAGCCGGCCGCATCCGCGCCCGTCAGAGCGAACTCGAGCGCCGGCTACAGCAGCTCGACGGCGATATCGCACGTGAAGAGCGCATGGTCCGCGACAATGCGGACATTCTCGAGCGCCTTCGCACCGAAGAGGCGGCACTCAATTCGGAAAATGCCGGCGCCGCCGAACGCGAAGCCACCACCCGTGCGGCGTTCGAACAGGCGGCGTCGACGCTTTCGCAAAGCGAAGCCAAGCTCGCCGCGCTGACAGCCGAACGGGCCGAGGCTGCCGCCTCGCGCAACCAGATCGAACGGACGCTGCGCGACACCGCCGAACGCCGCGACCGCTTCGCGCGCCAGCTTGCCGATGTCGACCGGGAATTGTCTGAGATACTCTCCAAGGTCGCTGGCCTGCCCGATCCGGCCGAGAAGCGGGTGCTGGTCGAACAGGCCATGGCGCTGCTGGAGGAGGCCGAGGCTGCCGTGTCTGAGGCCGAGCAGTCTGTCATCGATGCCCGCGCCACGGAAAGTTCTGCCCGGCCACCGCTTCAGGATGCCAGGGCCGAGCTGGCGCGGATCGAAACCGAAGCGCGCACGCTGGCCAAAATCCTGAATGCAGCCAGCGGCGATCTCTTCCCGGCCGTGCTGGAGCAGATCAGCGTCGATCGCGGTTTCGAAACGGCGCTGGGTGCGGCCCTTGGCGAAGACCTCGACGTGCCGCTTGACCGCAGCGCGCCGGTGCATTGGGGCGAAAGCGCGATCCAGCCCGGCGACGCGGCTCTGCCGGAAGGCGTTAAAAGCTTGGCCAGCGTGGTCCACGCGCCGGCACAGCTCGCCCGCCGCCTGGCGCAGATCGGTATCGTCGATGCCGCCGGCGACGGCCGCCGGTTGCAGTCGCTGCTTGCTCCCGGCCAGCGGCTGGTCAGCCGTGAAGGCGCGCTCTGGCGCTGGGATGGCTTTACCGCAAGCGCCGATGCGCCGGCCGCCGCAGCACAACGGCTGGCGCAGAAGAACCGGCTGGCTGAGCTCGATGCCGAGGCGATACAAGCGACGCTCGTCCTGCGCCAGGCCGAGGATGCGCTGGGAGAGGCTGAACAGGCGCTCCGCCTGGCAAGCGAGGCCGAGCGCAACACGCGCCAGGCCGGTCGTGACGCTCAGCATCGGCTGGACGCTGCCCGCAATGCGTTGGCCGAGGCCGAGAGGGCCGGCGGCGAATTGCAGAGCCGGCGCGCCGCACTCGATGAAGCGCGCGCCCGCATCGTCGACAGCCATGAGGAGATTTCGGCCGCCTTCGCCGAGGCGGAAATGCTGCTGCAGGACGCGCCCGATCTTGGCGATCTGCAATTGCAGCTCGAACAGTCCTCGGCCAATGTCGCCCGCGACCGCGCCGCGCTTGCCGATGCGCGCGCGGTGCATGAGGGGCTTCGGCGCGAAGCCGAGGCGCGCGCGCGCCGGCTCGATGCCATTGGCGCCGAGCGCAGCAATTGGCTGGAGCGGGCCGAAAACGCCTCGACGCAGATCGCATCGCTCGGCGAACGCAAGGCCGAGGCCGAGGCCGAACGCGAGCGGCTGGCCGATGCTCCCGATGAAATCAACGCCAAGCGGCGTGCCTTGCTGTCGCAGCTCACCGAGGCCGAGAGCTTGCGCAAGGCGGCGGCCGACCGTCTGCAGGAAGCGGAGAACCGGCAATCCGAACTGGACAAGGCCGCCACCGGCGCCATCCAGTTCCTGGCCGAGGCGCGCGAGACCCGCGTTCGCGCCGAAGAGCGGCTGACGGCGGCCGACGAGCGCCGGCTGGAGGTCGAGGCGCGCATACAGGAAACGCTGAACACGCCGCCGCATCTGGTCATCCGCCACACCGGTCTGCAGGCCGACAGCCCGATGCCTGAGATGGCCGAGATCGAGCGTCAACTCGACAGGCTGAAGATCGAGCGCGAACGGCTCGGCGCCGTCAACCTGCGCGCCGAGGAGGAGCAGAAGGAGCTATCCGACCGGCTGGAGGCGATCGTCTCCGAGCGCGAGGACATCATCGAGGCGATCCGCAAGCTCAGGCAGGCGATCCAGAGCCTCAACCGCGAAGGTCGCGAGCGGTTGCTGGCCGCCTTCGAGGTCGTCAACGGCCATTTCCAGCGGCTGTTCTCGCATCTGTTCGGCGGCGGCACGGCGGAATTGCAGTTGATCGAATCCGACGATCCGCTCGAGGCTGGCCTCGAAATTCTTGCCCGCCCGCCCGGCAAGAAGCCGCAGACCATGACGCTGCTGTCCGGCGGCGAGCAGGCGTTGACGGCGATGTCGCTGATCTTCGCGGTGTTCCTGACCAACCCGGCGCCGATCTGCGTGCTCGACGAAGTCGACGCGCCGCTCGACGACCACAATGTCGAACGCTTCTGCAATCTCATGGACGAGATGGCGGCCACCACCGAGACGCGTTTCGTCATCATCACCCACAATCCCATCACCATGGCGCGCATGAACCGGCTGTTCGGCGTGACCATGGCCGAGCAGGGCGTCAGCCAACTGGTGTCGGTGGACCTGCAGGCGGCCGAGGCGATGCGCGAGGCAAGCTGATCCAGATTGCGCTGCCTGCGAAGGGGCCGCTCCGGAGCAATTCAGGAAAAGTGTGCAAGCGGTTTTCGCCCGGCAAAAAATGTCAGGGCCGCGGACTGTGCCTGTGCGAATGATGCTTGGCCGAGGACCAGACGAAATAGAGCGATCCCAGTTTCAGCACAGGCACCCTGCGATCCCGCTCGCGATCACGCAGTTCGCGGTAGGTCTTCACCTTCAGTGTGCCCCCCGGCAATCTGATTCGCAAAGCCATGATGCATAGAGCTTACGTGCTTTCTCCAGTCGATGGAATGTTCATTTCAAGCTCATCGTCAGTATTCGAGCTCTTGGAGGGTCGATCGGGAATTGTACTGGGCCACCAGATGACGAAATATTTGCCAAACTGCCAGACCGGGACTTCGCCCTTGTGCTCCCGTCGCCGCAACTCATGACGTTGCTTGACCTTCAACACGCCACCCGGAAGCCTGATCTTGATCGTCATCGTCCCTCAATACTGATGGCGCGCTTCCTGGGTGCCGCGCCCGAAGCTTCATCTGTCCGGCCAAGGTAGAAAAAACCGCCCACTCTCGGATCGGACCGTTGCAATCCGATTTCGCCGAGTCAATGGAGCCGGGGGCGAACTCCTCTGGCTATCGGCCCCGTGCACAAAGGGCTTGAGAACAGGCTCAACCTCTGCGCCGCAAGATCCAGTTCACACAGATCACGGCCACGAGGCCACACGCGATGCCGACGCAATCGGCAACCCAGTCGGACACGTCCAGATCACGTCGTATCAGCGCCGTGCCCTGGAGGACCTCGATCGCCGCTCCAACAACTGCAAGGAAGACGATCAGCCTGATCTTGCGATCAGGCCAGCCGAGCCCTCCAAGGAAAGTCATGACGGCAAAGGCGCTGGCGTGATTCAGCTTGTCGTAATGGAAACCGATATCGATCCCGTACTCCTCGAGTCCGGGTATAGGCACCAGTGCAAGGACAAGAACAGCGACAAGCGTGCTGAAAAAAGCAATCCGTTCGGCGGCTGGATGAAGTCTCATTCTGCTCCAATCTGTGCCTGCCCGCCGCGAAGGTCGAAACCGGCTCGGTATTGGCGGTTCAGGCTGAAACTCAGATCGACGACGTTGTCTTTCAAAGCCGCAATTTTTGCTTGAGCCTTTTCAGCCAGGTCTGTTCCGCCTCATCCTGGTCTTGATGCGCCGGGACATAGCGCGGCCGTATCTTTTTTCCTTTGATGTAGAATGGCTTTTCGACTTCTCCAACCAGGTTGACGAAAAGCCGGGATTTGTTGGTGGGTTGGCGGACTGTGACGCCGTGGACCGATTCAATCGAATTGATGAACAATACAAGAATGTTCTTGTCGTATTTAACTGTTTCGACGCATTCCAAATGGGTGTCGTCGACATAGGCATCATTGAAGAGTGTCGCTTTGGCTTTCAGCGTGGCGTATTTGGACTTGAAACGACTAATTGTCAGGTCCCCGCCAACGGCATCATAATCTTCCGGCCTCATATAAAACAGGCCAGAAAATAGCTTGTCGCCATTGTCGATGTGGCTTGTCCGCACCGATCCGGCATTGGTTACCGGCGTGTTCCCGCTGAGCATCGCATCCATCAGTATGTCGCGCGTTGCATAGGTGTCACTAAACCTGATGCCCGCTTTCATACTCTTGAGGCGTTCATAATTGGGATAATAATCAGGGTAAAGCTTGTGAATATCGTCGTAGAACAGGTCGGCGAGTTCGTCGAAAAATGCTTGAGATACGTGGTAGGCGATAAAATCGCGCCATATTTGCGGCACAGCTTCGTTCGACCGAACGCGGTGGGCCTCATAGTCCCATCTGGTGTTGTTGCGGCGCGTATCAATTTCGAGCGCTTCCGGAGCGGGAAACGTGTCGGCCAACTCCTGGTAGAGATCGAGGGGAAGGGCGTCGCGCAGGATGATGTGTGGAAACGGCTCTGATCGAACGTCGGCCCTGGTGGCACGTTGAAGGACTGAAAGCGGCTTTGACATCGATGGTGTCTCAGATCGAGTTTGCCTGAGTTGGATTCAAAGGATCGTGTTCAACCTGTTCGGGGCTGCCGCCTTTCAACGGATCCTTGGTTGCGTTCAAAGATTGGAGCCCTGAAAAGGGCTCCGCATGGGCTTTCACCATTTCGCTCATCAGAATATCCGCGCCAGTCATCAGGGGGATCAAGGTTTCCGCAAATGTGTATGTTTTGATGCCGTAAAGCCACTTCAGGTAGAGAAGGGCAGCTGACGTGCCGGAGACGCACCCAACAATGTTCATCCGGGATACGACAAGCTCTATCGGATATATGTGCGGAAGGTTCGCCTCCATGATCCTGGTGCTGGCGTCGGCCGTCACATTGCCGATGGTATCCAGCAATTCGGGGAAGAAGGGCGTGCTTATTCTGGGATGTTCCTTCCAGACGACGTCGTATCCTCTCTCAACGATCTGCTCCGCAATGCGTCTATAGATCGCCGCCTCGTGCGCGTACGACATTATGCCGTTTCGCGACAATGCCTGGCCGAGCAGCAGGATCCGTGGGTTGGCTGACGCACGGCAATGTTCATTGCCGCCGGAAAGCGCATCCCTGCAGGCTTCATCTATTACGTCGCGCATCAGCGAAGCGCCGACCTGAAATCTTGGTACGTTCTCCAGAGCATCGTGAATGGGGATTTCGTGGAGCAAAGAATAAAACTTTGTCACCCGTCTCAGATGGTGTCTTTCTATCTTGTCGGCCGCTTTCCTCAGTCGGAACGCCGGTGAAATTGTAGAGAGTCCTGCAATCAAGGCTCCGGTGATGCGCCGTCTAAACCTGGTGCCTGGCGGCCATGACATGGTTGAAATTTCGAATGGAAGGTATGACGTCAAGCCATCCTCATACAAAACGATCTTGGCTTCTGGGTATGAGTCCAGCAGTATTTTTTCCGATGGCCGGTTAACGAAGCAGGCCCAGATTTCAACCGCGGAACTCGCGTCGATGCCAATTGTGTCTCGGATCAGACGATGGATCCGGAAAATTTGCAGTTGCCCATATTTACGCTCGGACGTCAGAAGGTCGTATGCCCATATGATCCGTTTCCAGGTCCATACTGTAGACGCAAGTTCAGCAAGACCGGTCTTGAAATGCTCGGAAACGCCGGCCGTTTCATAGAGCAGAAGGTAATCCTCATGCTCCTCATCCGCCGGGGAGCTTCCATCCATTGTTGACTGGCGAAGAGAGGCAACCAGGCTGAGCAATTGCCAGCTGCCAAAGACGCAGCATATTCGAACTGGCAATTTAAGGTCTCCAGGTAGGATGGAAATAACGCCGCATGTTCCGCGATCTCAACCGCAAAATTGCTTCATGTCCGAAGACCGTGTGTGGCTCGGGGCGTTTCGCCAGCTTCATAATACTGCCTGTCGTCGACCGGAAAATATCTTGCAGATATTGGCGTCCAACGCCCGAGACAGGCTGGAGTTCCGCGCAATAAGCAGGCGAATTCAGTTCAATTGAGCGGCAGAGACCTGTTGAGATCCGGCATAAACATCAGGCGGCGGCAGACCGCTCATGCGGCTCGATCTTGCCGCTTCGGTTCCTGTCGGTACCAAGAGCGCGAATTCTCCCGGTTTTCGGGAAGGTCGTTGCCCGGGAAAGCGGGTTTCACTTCCATCAGTCAAAAGTAAGCTCCAGCCATGAACCGGAGCTTGATGATGACAGAGGCGGAAACCAGAATGTTTAACACGCTTGATGTGCCAGCCGGTCCGGTGCAGCGGCCCGGGATTCCGGCCGACCTGCCAAGGCATGGCGCGTGTGGCCGCACCTGTGCATCATGCCCGATGCGAAGCCTGCACTGCTCCTCGAGCGCCCTTGATGCCGACGCTTCGGCGCAATTTTCCCGGTGAGCAGGCGAAGGGCGGCGCCGGAAAATGCGCCGCCTGTCGGAAGGGTTGCCCGCGATCAGGCCGCGAGCCAGGCCCGGGTGAAGTCCTGCTCATAGGCCTGATGCATCTGGTAGCCCATCAAGGCAGGTTTCATATGGCAGAACAGCTTTCGCCAGTAGGGCTGAACGATGATGCCGGAATCCTGCAGCATGACCTGCAGTTCCTTCATCACCGCACGGCGCTGCTCCGGATCGGCGATGGCGTTGGCCTTGTGGACCTTGGCATCGAAGTCGGGATCGGCGAACCCTGTCTCGTTCCATGCCGAACCGGTCTGGTAGGCAAGCGCATAGGTCTGGATGCCGAGCGGTCGGGCGTTCCAATTGGTGGTCGCGAAGGGATACTTCGTCCAGTCGTTCCAGAATGCCGATTCCGGGATGACAGTGCGTTTCACCTTGAAGCCCGCGTCGCGCATCTGCTGGGCGACGGCATCG
>NZ_RZPH01001320.1:0-1318 GCF_004022825.1 Mesorhizobium sp. M7A.F.Ca.CA.004.04.2.1 | reverse complement strand
ACAGGAAACCCAGGCAAGCGACCTGGATGAAGCCGGTGCTGATGATCGTCCATTGCGACACATCAGGGGTCCAGCCGGTCATGTCGTACATCGCCCAGGCGGTGACCAGCAGGCCGGTCAACAGCAGCCAGCGCGTGTCCACCTTGCCGATCAGCCTGCCGACCAGGAACATGCAAGCCATGGTGCCGAGACCGCGCGGCCCCATGACGATGCCGGCCGTCACCACCGGATAGCCCATCAGCGTCTGCAGATAGGGCGTCATCAGGGCCAGCGAGGCCAGATAGGTGATGCCGATGATGAAGATGAAGATCATGCCGACGGCGAAATTCCTGTCGAGGAACAGCCGCGGGTTCACGAAGGTGTTTTTGGCGGTGAAAGTGTGGACGAGGAAGATGTAGAAGGCCGACGCGCAGATCAGCGCCTCGACGATGATCTCGGACGACGAGAACCAGTTGAGCTGCTCGCCGCGATCGAGGAACATCTGCAGCGATGCGATGGTGACGCTGAGCATGCCGAAGCCCAGCCAGTCCAGCCTGGCCTTAAGGTCCGTCTTGGTTTCCTGGACGAACATCGAGACGCCGGCGAAGGCCAGGGCCCCGATCGGGACGTTGATGTAGAACACCCAGCGCCAGCTGACATTCTCGGTCAGCCAGCCGCCGATGACCGGCCCGAGCACCGGCCCGACCATCACCGAAACGCCGAACAGCGCCATCGCCGAGCCGCGCTCCTCGACGCTGTAGATGTCGAGCAGGATGCTCTGCGCCAGCGGCACCAGGGCTGCGCCGAACAGGCCTTGCAGCAGGCGGAAGCCGACGATCTGCGGCAGCGACTGCGCGAAGCCGCACAGCACCGACGCGACGACGAAGCCGGTGATGGAGATCAAAAGGATGCGCTTGCGGCCGAAACGATTGGCAAGATAGCCCGAAGGCGGCGTCATGACGGCCGCCGCGACGATGTAGGACGTCAGCACCCAGTTAATCTGGTCGGCGCTCGCCGAAACGCTACCCTGGATATAGGGCAGCGCCACATTGGCGATGGTCGTGTCCAGTGCCTGCATGATCACGGCCAGGATCACGCAGGCGGTGATGGCGCCGCGATTGGCGACCACGCCACCTGTCGCGGACGCGCCGGTCATGACTTTTGTCCGAACCGGCCGAGGAGGTCCGTCACGAAGTCCGGCAGGCCGCGCGCGTGGCCGGTATCGATGCCGACCACGACGCTCATCCCGCCACGCAACGGCGGCTTGCCTTGGAGATCGTCCAACGTCACGCGCATCGGAATGCGTTGCACGACCTTGACCCAGTTGCCGGTGGTGTTC
>NZ_RZPH01001319.1:0-1324 GCF_004022825.1 Mesorhizobium sp. M7A.F.Ca.CA.004.04.2.1 | reverse complement strand
CGTCACGACACCACCCTCAGGCGCGGGCGGCCGAATGTTTTTGCCGGGTCGTAGCGCGACAGATACGGGTCTGGCGCGACTTCGTCCTCGCGGCTGACGACCTCGAAGAAGCCATCCGCGATGCGCCCGATGATCACCGGCAGCGTCGCGTGCTGGGAATGCGCGTCGATGGCGATCGGCCCGAGCCGGGTGGAGAAGCGGCGTTCTGCGAAGGCTCTGGAAAATTCCGCCGGACCGGCTTCGGAATTGCTGGAGAGCACGTCGGCCATCACCTGCACGGAGGCATAGGCGGAGGCCTCGAAAGACGAGGCGAAGGCGGCCGGCCGCGGCGCGAAGTACGGCCCGACCGACAGGTGCCCTTTCCCGGATACGCCGATCGCCGGCAACTCTCCTTCGGTGAGGTTGCAGGAGATGACGGGACAGGTTTCCGGGCGGAAGGCAGGATCCTCATTCCCGAGATCGCAATAGGCCGCCAGGAAGGCGTAGGAAGTGGTGCCGATCAGGTTGTTGAGGATGAAGTTCGGCCGTGTGGCACGGATCTCCGCGATCAGCCGCGACACGTCGGTCTCGCCGATGCGCAGATAGCGTTCGCCCAGCACCTTGCCGCCGGCATCGGCGATCAGGTCGCGGGCGACGCGGTTCATCTCCCAGCCCCAGATGTAGTTCGAGCCGAGCAGGAAACCGTTGGCGCCGAAACGCGGCACGACATGCGCCATCAGCGGCACCAGATGCTGGTTGGGGCAGGCGTGCATGTAGACGACGTGCTCGTTGGCCTCGAAGCCCTCATAGGGGCAGGCGTACCAGAGCATGCCGCCCGCCTTCTCGAGCACCGGAATGGTTTCCTTGCGGCTCCACGAGGTGACGCAGCCGACGACATGGCGCGCGCTGCTGGTCCTGAAAATATCCTCGCACAGCGTCGCGTAACGGTCCGCATTGCTTTGCGGATCGCGCTCGACCGGCACCAGTTCGATGCCTGAGCTGCGATCGGCGTTGATGTCGGCGATGGCGCGCATGGCGCCGATGCGGCACGCATCGGAGACGAGCTGATAGCTCCCCGAGCGGGAATACAGGATGCCGATCTCGATATGCCGTTTCAAACAGATCCCCAAAATGACAATGCCTCGCAGCCAGCGCCGGAAGGGCGAGGCATACGAGGCATTCTTGCCGCCCGGCGATCAGAGCCGGTATTTTGCGCTAGCGTATTCTGTCCGGCGGGTCAGTCAAGCCCTCAACGGTATTTGCGTGACCGTCATCGCCGTTTCGCTGCCGCCGGCTATCTGGCCGATCTGGCCGCCGGCCTCTGACCGTGTTGACGCGCATAGGT
>NZ_RZPH01001318.1:0-1326 GCF_004022825.1 Mesorhizobium sp. M7A.F.Ca.CA.004.04.2.1 | reverse complement strand
ACATCGCCTGCGAGCACGAGGTCAACTGCCGGCGGCGGGCCGGCGGTGATGTCTTCGCCTATTATTGTGATGGCAACGCCGTTGGCGACCGCGTTGAGCTCAAGAGCGGCAACGCCGTTGCGGTCGATCTCGGCGGCGATCACTTCGCGTGCCCCAGCCTTAGCTGCGGCGATGCCGACAAGGCCGGAGCCGGCACCAAGGTCGAGCACGCGGCGTCCCGCCACGGTTGTTGGATGGTCAAGGACATAGCGTGCGAGCACGGTGCCGCCGGCCCATGCATAGGCCCAGTAGGGCGGTTGTGGCTCCGGCGCGTCTTCCGCATCGTCTTCGGGCTCGACGAGCCGCCTCAATCCGCTGCCGGGGTGAGCTGTATAAAACTGGATTTCTGGAAGCGCAGGCACGGGGACAAGGCGCATGTTCGCCTTGATGAAGGTTGCCGGGTCGAGGCGTGAGCATCGATCCAGAGCATCGTTGTCGGCAAGATCGCCGTCCACTATTCGCGCAGTGCTCGCCGCAGGATCTTGCCGACCGGCGTCTTCGGCAGCTCGGTCCTGAATTCTATGTATTTGGGCCGCTTGTAGCCGGTCAGGTTCTCGCGGCAGAAGGCGGTGAGCGTCTCTGCGGTCAGCGCCGGATCCTTCTTGACCACGAACAGTTTCGGCACCTCGCCCGAATGCTCGTCCGGCACGCCGACCGCCGCCACTTCGAGCACGCCCGGATGCATGGCCACGACTTCCTCGAGCTCGTTCGGATAGACATTGAAGCCCGAAACCAGGATCATGTCCTTCTTGCGGTCGACGATCTTGGTGTAGCCGCGCTCGTCCATGAAGCCCATGTCGCCGGATTTGAAGTAGCCATCCTTGGTCATCACCTTGGCGGTCTCATCGGGCCGGTTCCAGTAGCCCGCCATCACCTGCGGTCCTCGGATGCAGACCTCGCCGACCTCGCCGAGCGGCAAATTGTTGCCGTCGTCGTCGCGGATGGCGATCTCGGTCGAGGGCAGCGGCAGGCCGATGGTGCCGGTGAAGTCGCCGGCGGTGAACTTGTTGGCGGTGGCGACCGGCGAGGTTTCCGAGAGGCCGTAGCCTTCGGTGACCGAACAACCGGTCAGCGTCTTCCAGCGTTCGGCGACGCCCTTCTGCACCGCCATGCCGCCGCCCAACGTCAGCACCAGCGGCTTGAAGTCGAGCTTGCGGAAATCCTCATTGTTGAGCAGCGCGTTGAACAGCGTGTTGAGGCCGGGAAAGATGTGCACCGGATACTTCTGCAGTTCCTTGACGAAGCCGGGAATGTCGCGCGGATTGGGAATGAGCACATTGCGGGCGC
>NZ_RZPH01001317.1:0-1332 GCF_004022825.1 Mesorhizobium sp. M7A.F.Ca.CA.004.04.2.1 | reverse complement strand
CTCATGACGAGGGGCTGGGACCGGAATGGGACGCGCCGAAGGCATTCTTCGCCGAACCGACTGAAGAAAACCGCGCCAAACTGCCGGACTGGATGAATTTCGAGGGGACCCGAAACCAATATATCGGCGGTCTCCCCGAGCGTCTGAAGGTGTTGTTTCCGCCCGAGGGTTGGTATCTCGATACGGAGCGCCTGGCGAGGCCCGGCAACACCGACATTCAGTTCGAACTCTTCACCGATTATGGCTCGCACATCGCCCGCTTCCCGGCCATCCAGGCCTATCTCCGCGACCACCAGCCAGCATGCCTCGTGCTGTGGGGACGGCACGACGCCTTCTTCGCGCTGGACGAGATCATGGCCTACAGCCGCGACCTCGACGCAGTCGAAATCCATGTCTTTGAGAGCGGACACATGCTTCTCGAAACGCATCATCGCCAATGCGCGGCTCTCATCGCTCACTTCATCCACGAGGTGGAGACTGGGGTCTTTCGCGAACCTGCAGGGCGCTGAACGTCGACGCTCAAACCGCCATTTCGATGGGCTCGGCAAGCCTTGGATTGGCCCGCGCGGCGATCAGGCAGCCGGCGACGATCAGGCATGCTCCGGCCAAGGTGGTCCAGGTCGCCTCCTCGCCGAAGAAGAACCAGCCGAGCGCGACCGCCCAGATGAAGGCCGAGTATTCCGTCGGGATCAGATATTGCGCTTCGGCGCGGGCGTAGGACCAGCTCATCAGGAATTGCCCGGCGAGCGACAGCACCGTCACCCCGGCCAAAGGAAGCCAAAGATTGCTCGGCAGGGCGACGGCGAGCCAGGGTGCTGCGAGGCCGAGCAGGATGGCAACGCAAAGGTTCTGGAACAGCATGATCTCGATCGGCTTGGCCAACTGCGCCTGTTGCCGGGCTAGGATCAGATTGTAGCCGTAGAACACCGTCGACACGAGCACCGCCGCCGTGCCGAGCATGGCATCTTGCGAATAGTCTGCCTGCCCGAACTGGCCGGCCATGATAATCGCGACGCCGGCGATGCCGGCCAGCGATGCCCAGACAGCCTCTCGCCGGATCCGTTCGCCGAGCAGCAACGCGGCGAGAAACAGGGCAAACAAAGGCGCCACGAAGCTGAGCCCGATCGCCTCCGCAAGCGGCAGCCTGGCCAAGCCCCAGAAGAAGGATATCAGGACGACGCCGACAACCGCGGCACGCAACGCATGCAGCCTCAGCACCGGAACGGTTGGCTTTAGGCGCGGTCCCGCCAGCCAGGCCGCGCCCGCGACCACGGTCGCGACCATGCTGCGCCACAGCAAAGTGTTGTAGACGCCGACCGCGATGACCAGGAT
>NZ_RZPH01001316.1:0-1332 GCF_004022825.1 Mesorhizobium sp. M7A.F.Ca.CA.004.04.2.1 | reverse complement strand
GAAGACGCCGATCCAGGTCCGCCATGACGGCAAGCGCCACATCCTCGTCGAAGGCCTGCACCGGCTCGAGGCGGCAAGGTGGCTCGGCGAGACCGAGATCGAGGCTTATCTGGTGCAAGCCAAGCGCCACTGACGCATCGAGTTTCTCGGCGCAGAAGTTTTTATCGAATGCCTTGGCGATTGGCTCGAACCCTGATCGCTTCGTCATCCACGGGCGGAGCAAGGAGCGCAGCGACGCGGCGCAGACCCGAGGATCCATGCCGCGACTCCAACGCGTCACGACGGTGCGGAATTCTTGCTCCGCTGCATTCCTCGACAACGGTCGCGGCATGGATCCTCGGGTCTCCGCGACGGAGCTCCGCTCCTGCTCCGCCCGTGGATGACGAAGGTGGGGAACGCCTTGGGCCCATCGAGACGGTGCCGACATTTTTTCACTGGCCGATGTCGGTTTGCGGTTCATCGGCTCGTCCTTGGGACGGAAGCCAGATCAAACGCAGGACGCCATCATGACCATCAAGCTCGACATCGCCCCCACCAATGACCGTGAACTGGTTCTCGCCCGCATCATCGATGCACCGCGCGAGAACGTCTATCGCTGCTGGACCGACCCGAAACTGATTACGCGCTGGTTCTCGCCAAAGCCGTGGACGACGCCGCGCGCCGAGATGGATGTGCGCACCGGCGGCTCGAGCCTTGTCGTCATGGCTAGCCCGGACGGCAACGAATTCCCCAACCCGGGAGTCTTCCTCGAAGTCGTTCCCGGCAGGAAGATCGTCCTCACCGACGCCTACACAGAGGCTTGGCAGCCTTCGGAAAAGCCGTTCATGACCGTCGCGCTGACCTTCGAGGACGAGGGCAACGGCAAGACCCGCTACATCGCTCGGGTCAGGCACTGGAGCGTCGCCGACCGCGAACAGCATGAGAAGATGGGTTTCCACGAGGGTTGGGGACAGTGCGCCGACCAGCTCGAAGAACTCGCCAAAACGCTTTGATCCGCATGACGCTCTGATACCGGCATGACGAGAGGAGATCGATATGTCCAAAACCCTGTTTTTCGCCATTCTTGCTTCGGTTGCAGCGCTCGTTGGCTGCCCAGGCACCACCAATGCGGAGGAGACAAAACCCGCCATGACGACTGAGACGAACGCACTGCCGAAGCCGGAAAAGTCCGGCCTGCTGCCGATCAACGGCCTGAATTATTATTATGCCATCTATGGCAAGGGCGAGCCGCTGCTTCTGCTGCATGGCGGTCTCGGCACCACGGATATGTTCGCGCCGATCCTGCCGAAACTTGCCGAAAACCGCACCGTCATCGGCGTCGACCTGCAGGGT
>NZ_RZPH01001315.1:0-1344 GCF_004022825.1 Mesorhizobium sp. M7A.F.Ca.CA.004.04.2.1 | reverse complement strand
GCAGCGGTGCTGGCATGCAGATCCGCGCCGATCGACGGCAACGCGGGCAGATACATGTCGATGGCGAACGGGCCGATGGCGGACAACAAGCCGAGCACGACCGCGATGCGGAGGAATTTGGGACTCATGATAAAGGCTTCTTTCAAATCTGGTTGCCGCCGCCAGGCGACGTCTAACCTAGGACGTTCCATCCCGTGAGATTCCGACACCTCAAGAGCGAATCCTATTCGTCTCTCTCACGCGAAATCTCTTTATCTTGTGTCCACAAATTTAGACACTCTTGTCTAAATCGTCAATCACCTCTATATAGTTTTTTATGAAGCTGCACGTTTCTCCTGACATTTTCCCGCCACGCGGCCATGAGGCCAAGCGCCTCTCGATCGTCGACTCCGCCGCCACCGTGTTTTGCCGCGAAGGTTTCGCCGGCGCCAACATCGATCTGATCGCGGCCGAAGCCGGCGTTTCGCGCCAGACGATCTACAACCATCATGGCGACAAGGAGAAACTGTTCGTCGCCGTGGTCCGCGACCTCACCGAACGCTGCAATGCCGGCATCTTCGCCACCATTGCCACCTTCCCCGACCAGCCGGGGGATCTCGAAGCCGACCTGATCGGCTTTGCCGTGCGCCTGAACCAGAACTGCATCTGCAACCGCGACGGAAAATTCCTGCGCAAGCTGATCCAGACCGAAGGCGAGCGCTATCCCGAACTGTTTGCCGAATGGCGCGAACAGGGTCCGGGCAGGACATGGCCGGCAATCGCCGCCCGCTTCGCCCGCCTCGCCTATGGCGGCCATCTCACGATCGAGGATCCCGACGTGGCGGCACGCCAGTTCCTTGGCCTCGTCAATGCCGAACTGCAGACCACCTTCATGCTTGGCGGCTCGCCTCGCGAGGACGAGGTGCTGCAATCCGCGACCAATGGCGTGCGCACCTTCCTGCGCGCCTTCGGCAAGCGCCGGTCCGCGGCCTCGTCCGAAAAGCAAAGCGCGCTCACCAGCGCCTGAGCGATCAAATCGCTGGCAATAGTCTTCGCTTCCGCGCAAGGGTCATCTATATGCGGTTTACGCCGCCCTCAAGCTTGATTACAGCTATGCGGACGATTCAACGGAACCCGACCGCCACATGGCCGACGACCACATCCGCTACGACATTCTGGCCCAGGAGGCGTTGCGCGGCGTCATGCGCAAGGTCCTGGCCGAGGTCGCGCGCACCGGCCTCCCCGGCAACCACCACTTCTTCATCACCTTCCTGACCGGCGCGCCGGGCGTACGCGTGTCTTCGCGGCTGCGCGAGCGCTATCCCGAGCAGATGACCATCGTCATCCAGTTCCAGTATTGGGACC